>NZ_JBEXKG010000052.1:0-47311 GCF_040609555.1 Streptomyces sp. NPDC004658 | reverse complement strand
CCTCGGCCTGCTGCTGGAGCGTGCGGATCCGCTCGGCGGACTCCGCGCGCAGCCGCTCGGTCTCCTCGGCGGCCTCCCGGCGGATCCGCGCCGCCTCGGCGCGGGCGTCATCCAGCGCCTGCTCGGCCGACGCCAGCCGCTCCTGCGCCTCGGTCTGAAGCCGGCTCAACTCCTCGGCTGCCTCGGCACGACGGGACTCGACGGCCTTCTCGGCCTCCTCGCGCAGCTCCCGCGCGGCCTTCTCGGCGTCCGACCGGACCGTCTCGGCCTGCTCGGCGGCCTCGGCGCGCAGCCGCTCGGCCTCCTTGCGGGTGCGCTCCAGGGTCTCCTCGGCCTGCCGGCGCAGGCCGGTGGCCCGCTCGATGGCCTCGGTGCGCACCTTCTCGCTGTCGGCGGTCGCGGTCTGCCGCAGCTCGTCGGCGTCCGCCTTGGCCTTGGCCAGCAGCTCCTCGGCGGACTTGGCCGCCTCCTCGATCTGCGCGACCGCCTCCCGGCGGGCCTCGGCGCGGATCGACTCGCCCTCGGCGACCGCGTCGGCGCGCAGCTGCTCGGCCTCGCCGCGCAGCCGGCGGGCCTCCTCCTGCAGCTCGACCGTCTTGGCGCGGTACTCCTTGGTGTCGTCCTTCGCCGCGCCCTTGAGCTGCTCGGCGATGTCGTGCGCCTCGGCGCGCAGCCGGTCCGCCTCGGCCTCGGCCTCCGAGCGGATCCGCTCGGCCTCCTCGGCGGCGGCCCGGGTGGTCTTCTGGGCGTCCTCGGACGCCTTGTTCAGGACGTCCTCGGCGGTCTTGGCCGCCTTGGACAGCTGGCTGGCCGTCTCCTCGGCGGTGATCGACCGGGCCTTCTCGGCGGCCTCGGCGACGATCTTCTCGGCCTCGGCGCGGGCGTCCGCGACCAGCTGCTCGGCCTCGGACTTGGTCTGCTCGGCCTCCTTGGTGGCCTCCTCGACCAGCCGGGCCACCTGCTCCTTGGCGGTGCGCGTCCGGGTCTCGTTGGCGGCCTCGGCGGTCGCGAGGGCCTTGGCGGCGGCCTCCTTCGCCTCCGTGACCACCTTCTCGGCCTCGGCCTGCGCCTTGCGCAGCGCCTCCTCGGCCGCCGCCATCCGCTCCTCGGCGGCCCGGCTCAGCTCGGCGGCCTGCCGGCGGGCCGCGTCCGACTCGGTGACCGTGGCCGTCCGCAGCTGCTCGGCGTGCTCGGTCGCCTCCTGGGCCTGCGTGGAGGCCGCGTTCAGCAGCCGCTCGGCGTCCGTGCGGGCACGGCGCAGGATCTGCTCGGCCTCCGCGCGCGCCGACTCGGCCTCGCTCTGCAGCCGCTCCCGGGCCTCCCGGGTCAGCCGTTCGGCCTCCGCGCGGGCGGCGGCCATCGCCTGCTCGGCCTCCGCGCGGGACTCCTCCAGCAGCCTGCGGGCCTGCTGCTCGGTGCGGGCGCGCAGCTGCTCGGCCCAGGCCACGTTCTCGTTGACGTGCGACTCGACGGTGGCCCTGCGCTCGGCCAGCTCCTGGTCCAGCTGCTGGCGCCGGGTCACCGCCTCCTGGTGCAGCTCGGCCTGGAGCCGCGCGGCCTGCTCGGCGTGCTCCTGGAGGATGCGCTGGGTCTGGGCGCGGGCCTGGCTCAGCTCCCGCTCGGCGTCCTGGCGCAGCTGCTCGGCCTGCATCTGGGCGTTGCGGAGCAACTGCTCGGCCTGGTAGCCGATGTCACCCGCGTCGTAGGCGGGCCGGGTCATGAGGGTGCGCCGCGCCTCGTGCAGCTTGGCGCGCAGCACCTCGACCTGGTAGCCGAGGTCCTCGGCGTGCTGGATCGCCTTCTCGCGCTCGGTCCTCAGCCGCTTCATCTCGGCCTCGAACCGAGAGAGGTGGTCGACGTCAGCCGCCGGCTCTCGCTCCTGGCTCTCGTAGCCCCGCACTGCGCGGTCCCATCCGTCCCCTGGTCAGCTTCTCCAACGAGCTCCGTCCATCCGCCGAACGGGGCCCCCGGGGAATGGTGTCAGACAGACGGCGGAGCACGGGCTGCTGCCCCGACGCTCGTCCCCCGAAACCCGGACCCCGGCATGCGGCCGCCCCCGTTTCAGGGACGACCGCCCCCAACCCTACCGGCCCTTATGTACGGGGGTCAGTGCTCAGGTGACTCAACAGGGGCCGAAGTGACCAGTTCTGTCAGGACGCCATGGCAATCCTTGGGGTGCAGGAAGGTGATCCGCGACCCCATGGAGCCGCGTCGTGGCTCGTCGTACAGCACCCGGACGCCCTTTCCGCGGATGTCCGCGGCGTCCCCGTCGACGTCCGCCGTGCCGAAGGCGATGTGGTGGACGCCCTCCCCGTTCTTCGCGAGCCACTTGCCGACCGCCGAGTCCTCGCGGGTCGGTTCCAGCAGCTGGAGGTAGGAGGCTCCGCCGTCCGAGGTCTCGTTGATCTTGAGCATGGCCTCCCGCACGCCCTGCTCCTCGTTGACCTCGGTGTGGAACACCTCGAAGCCGTACGTGGCCCGGTAGAACTCGACGGTCGCGTCGAGGTCGTGGCAGGCGATCCCGATGTGGTCGATTCGCGTCAGCATGGATTCAGTGCAGCGCTCCCCGGATGGTTACGCAACGTGCGCGCGATCACACCGACGGGCCGGTGACGCCATGTCCAACCGCTCAGTACATTCGAAGTAAACCCTCGTTCACTCCTCGGCTGTGCGCAGCTGGAAGGGGATCGCACCTCATGTCTTCTGGAACGACCAGCTCGGTGATCGTCGCGGGCGCCCGGACGCCCATGGGGCGGCTGCTGGGCTCGCTGAAGTCCTTCTCCGGAGCCGACCTGGGCGGCTTCGCGATCAAGGCCGCCCTCGACCGTGCGGGGATCGGCGGCGACCAGGTGCAGTACGTGATCATGGGCCAGGTCCTGCAGGCCGGCGCCGGCCAGATCCCGGCCCGCCAGGCCGCCGTCAAGGCCGGCATCCCGATGAACGTCCCGGCGCTCACCATCAACAAGGTGTGCCTCTCCGGCCTCGACGCCATCGCCCTGGCCGACCAGCTGATCCGCGCGGGTGAATTCGACATCGTCGTCGCGGGCGGCCAGGAGTCCATGACCAACGCCCCGCACCTGCTGCCCAAGTCCCGCGAAGGCTACAAGTACGGCGCGGTGCAGATGCTCGACGCGATGGCCTACGACGGCCTGACCGACCCGTGGGAGAACATCCCGATGGGCGAGTCCACCGAGAAGCACAACACCCGCCTCGGCATCGGCCGCGCCGAGCAGGACGAGATCGCCGCCCTGTCCCACCAGCGGGCGGCGGCCGCCCAGAAGAACGGTCTGTTCGAGGCCGAGATCACCCCGGTGGAGATCCCGCAGCGCAAGGGCGAGCCGGTGCTGTTCAGCAAGGACGAGGGCATCCGCGGTGACACCACCGCCGAGTCCCTGGCCAAGCTGCGCCCGGCCTTCGCCAAGGACGGCACCATCACGGCCGGCTCCTCCTCGCAGATCTCGGACGGTGCGGCGGCCGTGGTCGTGATGAGCAAGGCCAAGGCCGAGGAGCTGGGCCTGACCTGGCTCGCCGAGATCGGCGCGCACGGCAATGTGGCCGGCCCGGACAACTCCCTCCAGTCCCAGCCGTCGAACGCCATCCGCCACGCCCTGAAGAAGGAGGGCCTGGAGGTCTCCGACCTGGACCTCATCGAGATCAACGAGGCCTTCGCCGCCGTCGCCGTGCAGTCAATGAAGGACCTCGGCGTGTCCACGGAAAAGGTGAACGTCAACGGCGGCGCGATCGCGCTGGGCCACCCGATCGGCATGTCCGGCGCCCGGCTCGTGCTCCACTTGGCGCTGGAGCTCAAGCGGCGCGGCGGCGGCGTCGGCGCGGCGGCGCTGTGCGGCGGCGGCGGCCAGGGTGACGCGCTGATCGTGCGGGTACCGAAGGCCTGAGACCCCGAGGGTCTGTCCCCGGTACGCCGGTGTCCGGTACGTGGTGAACTGAACGGAGCTGTGATGCAGGACGTCTCCTCTCTGGTGGCCCAGGCCAGGGAAGGCCGGCCGCGGGCCGTGGCCCGGCTGATCTCCCTCGTGGAGGGGGCGTCCCCGCAGCTGAGGGAGGTCATGGCGGCGCTGGCCCCGCTGACCGGCAACGCGTACGTGGTCGGCCTGACGGGCTCGCCGGGCGTCGGCAAGTCCACCTCCACCTCCGCGCTCGTCACCGCGTACCGCAAGCAGGGCAAGCGGGTCGGCGTCCTGGCCGTCGACCCCTCGTCGCCGTTCTCCGGCGGCGCCCTGCTCGGCGACCGGGTCCGGATGTCGGAGCACGCCTCCGACCCCGGCGTCTACATCCGCTCCATGGCGACCCGCGGCCACCTCGGCGGCCTGGCCTGGGCGGCCCCGCAGGCCATCCGGGTGCTGGACGCGGCCGGCTGCGACGTGATCCTGGTCGAGACGGTCGGCGTGGGCCAGTCGGAGGTGGAGATCGCCTCCCAGGCGGACACCAGCGTGGTCCTCCTCGCCCCCGGCATGGGCGACGGCATCCAGGCCGCCAAGGCCGGAATCCTGGAGATCGGCGACGTGTACGTCGTCAACAAGGCCGACCGGGACGGCGCCGACGCGACCGCCCGCGAGCTGAACCACATGCTGGGCCTGGGCGAGGCCCGCGGCCCCGGCGACTGGCGCCCGCCGATCGTGAAGACGGTCGCGGCCCGCGCCGAGGGCGTCGACGAGGTCGTGGAGGCTCTGGAGAAGCACCGGGCCTGGATGGAGGAGCGCGGGATCCTCGTGGAGCGCCGCAAGGCCCGCGCGGCCCGCGAGGTGGAGACCATCGCGGTGACGGCGCTGCGCGAACGCATCGGCGACCTGCACGGCGACCGCCGCCTGAGCGCCCTCGCCGAACGGATCGTCGCCGGCCAGCTGGACCCGTACCGCGCGGCCGACGAACTGGTCACGGGCCTGACGGAGGGCTGAGGACGGCGAGCGGACCGCCGTCCGCCGGGGGCTGGGTTTCTCCTGCGTGGGGATGGGCTGATTGGGGGCTGGTGGGGTCGCTGGGCTGACCGAAGAATCTGGGTCGCCGACGCGGTGATCACGCTGCTACCTTGACCGGCATGTTCCTCTCCTTGGCGTAGAGCGCACCCGGGATCGCGGGGCCGGACTGACGGCCACCGCGCCCTTCGGTGTCCGCCTCTTCCGCCTCTCCCAGAGGAACCTCGCGTGTCCACGCCCCATTCGCGGCCCTCGTACGCCGCCGTCCTGCGCGTCCCGCATGCGCGCCGCACCTTCACCGCAGCCCTGACGGCCCGCCTGTCCTACGGCATGGTCTCGCTCGCGGTGCTGCTCTCCGTCACCCACGCCACCGGGTCCTACACCGTCTCCGGCACCGTTCTCTCCCTCTTCGGCGCCACGACGGTCTTCCTGATGCCGCTGCGGGCCTCCCTGATCGACCGCCACGGCCCGCGCCTGGTGCTGCCGCCCATGTCCGCGCTGTACGGCGTCCTGCTGAGCGTCCTGGCCGTCCTGACCTGGCGTCCCGGCGCACCGGCGGCGGCCGTCGGACTCACGGCCGCCCTCGCGGGCTCCTGCGCGCCGCCGCTGGGCCCGACCATGCGCGCCCTGTGGTCCGAACTGGTGACGGACCGGAACCTGCTGCGACGCGCCTACAGCCTGGACGGAGTCGCCGAGGAACTGCTGTACGTCTCCGGTCCGGCCCTGATCGCCCTGCTGGGGGGCTTCGCCCCACCGGCCGCCGGAATCCTCCTCAGCGCGGCTCTGAACGCCGGGGGCACGTGCGGCTTCGTCACATCCCCGGCGATGACGGCTCAGCGCCGGACACCCCGGGAGGAGGGCTCTGCCGGGGTCCGGCTCGCGGGCGAGGGGCCCGCCGGCGAAGGGCCTGACGGGGAAGGGAGTGCCGGGGAAAAGGCTGCCTCGGGGCTGCCCGTCGAGGCGCAGCGCGTCCGGGAACCGGCCGGATTGGTGCGGGGGCTGTTGCCCCCGGTCGCGGTCGCCCTGGGCGCGGGGCTGGCCCTCAGCGCCGTGGAGCTGCTGGTGATGGCCTTCGCCACGGAACGTTCCTACGACCCCGCCCTGGTCCCGTGGGTGCTGGGCGCGCTCTCGGCGGGAAGTGCGCTGGGCGGTCTGGCCAACGGGGTGGTGCGGTGGCGTACGAGCGCCCGGACCCGGCTGTGCCGGTTCGGGGTGTGCCTCGGTCTGGTGCTCGCGGCAGCGGGCCTGGCCCCCGACCTGTGGACCCTCACGGCGGCCATGGCCTGCGCGGGAGCGTTCATTGCCCCGGCCCTGACGACGGCCTACCTCCTGGCCGACGAATCGGCCCCCGAGAGCGCCCGCACGCGGGCCGGGGCATGGGTGAACATGGCGGTGAACGCGGGAAGCTCGGGCGGTGCGATGGCGGCCGGGTTGCTGATCGGCCGACTGCCGCTGCCCCTGTGCTTCACCCTGGCGGGAGGAACCGCCCTGGTGGCCGCCGTGGCCGCGGGCTGCCGCGTCACCGGGACGGCGGCGCGGGTGGGCGCGGCGGCATCCCGTCAGCGCCGGGCCGCGTGACCTGCCCCCGCCCGGCTACCGCGCCCTGAGCCGACGAGTCCGGCTCAGGGACGACCCCGCTGCCCCCGCAGGTGTTCGGCGATGGGCTTCAGCGCCTTCTCCAGTTCCATCAGCGCGTCCGGCGACAGCAGGTCGATGAAGTGCCGGCGCACCGACGCGACATGGTGCGGCGCGACCTTCTTCATCGTCTCCATGCCGTGCTCCGTGAGCACGGCGTACAGTCCTCGCCGGTCCGTGTCGCAGTTCTCGCGGCGCACCAGGTTCGCGTTCTCCATACGCGTGATCTGGTGCGAGAGCCGGCTCTTGGACTGCATCGTCGCGGAGGCGAGGTCGCTCATCCGCATCCGCACGTCCTCCGACTCGGACAGGTTCACCAGGATCTCGTAGTCGTTCATTGTCAGGCCGAACGGCTGCAGATCCTTTTCGAGCTGGTACGTCAACAGCCTGTTGACCTCCAGGTGGGTGCGCCAAGCGCACTGCTCCGCATCGGTCAGCCAGCGCGTGGCCGTCTCGGTCTCCATGAATGAAGTCTACCTAAGAAGTTGAATGACGAACTACTTCGGGTGGTGTGACAGTGCGCACGCGTTCGACGTCACACTCCGCAGACTACCGCTCACAGCCCGAAGCGACGCTGGAGGTCCCCCAGCTGTCCGGGAAGGCGCGGTACGGCCGACGATTGCGGACCGTGTCCGCCCGGCGCCGTTCCGCCACCACCCGGGACCCCCGGTTCGGGAGGAATCGTCCCCGTGGCCCCTTCGGCCATCAGGGTCTCCGTCGACTGCAGCAGCACCGTCCCGGCGCCCACGAACTCGAACTGGTGCTCCTCCCCGGAAACCCCGCCGACGCCCGTCATCGCACGCAGACCGCCCAGTACACCCGCCATGTACCCGTGGTCGTAGTGATGGCACGGGGACGGGCAGTCGGCCCACCCGACGAGCGCCTGAGGGTCGACCCGGATCGGAGGTTCCATGAACACCACCGGCCCGTTAGATGCGGCGACAAACTTTCCGGTTCCGATAAGGGTCAGAAAACCCGGCACGATCGACTGCTTGAGCGCGAGACTTGGCTGAAAAGCGAGCAGGTTGCCCGCGCGAATGGTCAAGTTCCCGTCGTCCAGGTCGTAGGAGTTGACGTCGAAGGCCCGGTCGGCCAGCAGCATCTTGCCGGAGCCCTCGGCCACCACCCAGTCGCTCGCGTGCAGTGGCGAATGGAACGACGTACGGACAAGTCGGTCGAGTCGCCCGTGCCCGATGCCGTTGAAGCCGATCGTCCCGTAGTAGGCGATCATCTTCCCCTTCTGGAGGAACCACTGCCCGCCCTTCAGCTCCACACAGAAGGTGTACTTGTTGACGTTGTCGTCGGCGGGCAGCGTCACCGGGTCGTACACGACCGGCCCGGCGCCCGGAGTTCCGTAGGTGCTCACAGCTTCTCCTCCGAGGCCTGGACGTACACCGTGCCGTTGCCGCTCAGCTCCAGCTGGAAGGCCTCGCCGGAGCCCCGCCCCACCATGTCCCGCCAGCCGAGCGCCGTGGACAGCCTGTTGCGGACGTCGCCGTGGTGGGCCACGTAGGCCTGGGGGTCGACGTGGACCGGGCGCTGGGGGGTGATCGGGATCTCGAAGACGCCGCCGTGCGCCATCACGGCGACCGCGCCCTGTCCCTGGAGGGTCGTCGTGAACAGCCCCTGACCCGTGACCTGCCCGCGCACCATGCCCATGACCCCGCCCTGGGAGCCCAGGAACATCGTCCCCTGTCGCAGCGTGCCCTCGAAGGCGAGCAGGCGGTCGGCCTCGACGTAGAGCGTGTCGCCGGTCAGGGTGATCACATGGACGTGGTGGCCGCCGTGCCCGAAGAAGACCGTGCCGCTGCCCTCCACGGTCATCAGCGGTGTCGCCTCGCCGGCCACCCGGCGCCCGATCATGGACATCAGCCCGCCCTGGCCGCCCTGCACGTTGGGCGTGAAGGACACGTCCCCCTTGTAGGCGAGCATCGCGCCGCGCTGGCTGAACAGCCGCTGCCCCGGCGCCACCGTCGCCTCGACCATCTTGGAGTTGATCTCTCGGAAGGTCATCTCACAGGTCCCCCGCGATCGTGTTCCGCTCGCTCGGCTGCACGTACACCAGTCCGTCGCCCTCGAAGCGGATCTGGAAGGCCTCGCCGCCGCCCTCCCCGAGGAGTGTGCGGAACGTCACACCGGACTGGAAGGACTGCCGGACGTCGCCCTGATGGGCCACATAGGCGCCCGGGTCGACGATCAGCGGGTACTGCGGGGTGACCCGGAGCACGACGGCCGGCCCGTCCGAGACGATCGCCGCCTGGCCGTGGCCCTCCACGGTCGTCGTGAACAGGCCGTTGCCCTGCGAGGCCCCGCGCAGCCCCGTGAACGTCGTGCCCGTCCTCAGCCCCGCGTCCGTGGCCAGCAGGTTGCCCGCCTCGACGTAGAGCTTGTCGCCCTGGAGGCTCACCAGGTTGATCTCGGACGCGCGGTCCGCGAACCAGCAGGTCCCGTGGCCTTTCACCTCCATCACCGTCATCTGCTCACCGGTGAGCCGCCGGGTCACCATCCCGCGCAGCCCCTCGCCGCCACCGCTCAGCTTCTTGAAGGCCATCTGCCCGTCGTACGCGACCATCGAGCCGTTCTTCGCCTTCACGGCGTCCCCGGTCATGTCGACGGCGAGGACCTTGCTCCCCTGGAGCCGGAACATCGCCACGCTGCGAAAGTAGCGGCCGGGCGGGTGGACGGAACAGGGCCCATGGGTGGAGACCCACCCTGAGCGGACCCCTAGGGGCGCGGTTTGCCACAATGGGGGAACGCTTGTGCGTGCGTTCACAAACGATTACTCCCATCGAAGGTGACCCGTGGACATCAAGACCGCCACCGCCCTCCGCCGTCTCCGACTGGTCTCGGCCCCGGAGGCCGTGTCCTTCCTCATCCTGCTCCTGTGCTCGGTGCTGAAGCGGACCACGGACTTCAACGCGGTCCCCGTGATGGGCGCGGTCCACGGCGTCCTCTTCATCCTCTACGTGATCTTCTGGGCGGACGCCTGGAACCGCGCCAAGTGGCCGCTGGGGACGGCGGCCCTCTACTTCGTCCTCTCGGTGCTGCCGACGGGCGGATTCTTCGCCGAGCGCAAGCTGCGCCGCGAGGCCGAGGACGCCGTCATCGCCGCCCGCGCCCGCAAGGAAGGGGTCGTGAACGCATGATCGTCGCCTTCTCCGTGACGCCTCTCGGCGTCGGTGAGGACGTGGGGGAGTACGTCGCCGACGCCGTGCGCGTGGTCCGCGAGTCGGGCCTGCCCCACCGCACCGACGCCATGTTCACCTCGATCGAGGGTGAGTGGGACGAGGTCATGGACGTCGTCAAGCGGGCCGTCGCCGCCGTCGAGGCCCGTGCCCCGCGCGTCTCGCTCGTCCTCAAGGCCGACATCCGCCCCGGCGTGACCGACGGGCTCACGTCCAAGGTGGAGACCGTCGAACGGCACCTCGCCGGGTAGCGGGCCCGCCAGTCAGACCCCGGCCCCCAGGGCCGGGGTTTTTTCATCCCCCCCTTTGAGCGATCGCTCAACGAGGTGTACGTTCAGGCCAGACGATTTGAGCAGTCGCTCAAACACCGTGCTCACGTGGGGGAACACATGGGTCTCTACATAGAGACGCACATCCGCGCCGACCTCGACGAGCTATGGGCCCGCACCCAGGACCCCGCCCACCACCAGCGCTGGGACCTGCGCTTCACCGAGATCGAGTACCTCCCGCGCGCGGCGGGCGAGCCACAGCGCTTCCGGTACGCCACGCGCGTGCTGCCGTTCCTCACGGTCTCCGGCACCGGCGTGGCCGCCGGCGAGAAGGAACGCCCCGACGGCACCCGCACCTCCGCCCTGCGCTTCGCCTCCCCGCACCCGCTCTCCCTGATCGCCGAGGGCAGCGGCTACTGGCGCTACGTCCCCGACGCCCACGGCGTCCGCTTCCTCACCGGCTACGACTACCGCCCCCGCTGGGGAGCCCCGGGCGCCCTCGCCGACCGTCTGCTGTTCCGCCCGCTCATGGGCTGGGCCACCGCCTGGTCCTTCGACCGGCTCCGGCTCTGGCTGGAGCGGGGCACCACCCCCGAGCGGGCCCTGTACCGCTGGCTGGCCGAACTGGCCGTCCGCGCGCTCGTCCTCGCCCTGTGCCTGACCGGACTGGCACGCGGCTCGCTCCCGGGCCCGTCCGGCCCCGTCGCGGACTCGCTGGCCTACCTCTGCCCGCTCCTGCTCGTTCTCGGCGTCTTCCTGGCCCTGTTCAAGGCGCCGCTCGCCGGTACCCCGGCCGCCCGCCGCTGCCTGCGCACCCCCGCCACCCGCTCCTGCGCGCCCCGCCTCCTGCGCACCCTGGAGAAGCACGGATGACCTCGATCTTCCAGACCGCCATGGGACCCGACTTCCAGCGCCTCCACCCGGCCCTGCGGCGCCGCTTCTCGGTGGGCCTGGCCGGCGGCGAGGCATGCACCGGCCGGGGCGTGATGGACCGGATCTGGCACGGACCGGCCTTCGTGAAACCGTTCCTCGCCCTGGGCGCCACCCGGAACATCCTGGTCCCCAGGCCCGGCCGGAACGTCCCCTTCGTGATCGAGAACGTGCCGTACAGGGACACGTTCGGCCGTGAGACGGTGAGCTTCGTGCGCACCTTCCACCTGCCCGGCCGGGCCCGCCGCTTCGACGCCCAGATGGTGCTCGGCCCCCGGGGCGACCGCATCCTCGACTACCTCGGCACCCACCAGCACCTCGCGACGGACCTGCACTTCCGTGCCGAGCCCGACGGCTCCCTGCTCATCCGCTCCGGCGCGCACCGCTTCCGGGAGGGCCCGGTGGACGTCCGCGTCCCCGAACTCATCGGCGCGA
The DNA here is from genome assembly GCF_040609555.1 of Streptomyces sp. NPDC004658. NCBI lineage: Bacteria > Bacillati > Actinomycetota > Actinomycetes > Kitasatosporales > Streptomycetaceae > Streptomyces > Streptomyces sp. NPDC004658. The sequence goes on along the minus strand of NZ_JBEXKG010000052.1, from coordinate 35,923 downwards.
CGGCCGAGGTACGGGAGTCGTACGACGAGACGGCCGGCCGCTTCCGCATCCGCGTCCGCGTGGTGAACCGCTGGTTCGGCCCGCTCTTCGGCTACGAGGGCTCCTTCACGGCGTCGTACACCGACGCCCGGGCCCGCGGTGTCCGGCCCGGACTGCGCCCGGTGCGGGAGGAGGCGCGCGCGTGAGCCCGGAGACCGCCAAGGCGCAGGAGACCAGGACGAAGCTGCTGGACGGCGCGCTGCTGACGCTCACCGAGCAGGGCATCGCCAGGACGTCGGCCCGCACGGTGGCGGCGGCGGCCGGGGTCAACCAGGCACTGGTCTTCTACCACTTCGGATCGGTGGACGAGCTGCTCGCCGCGGCCTGCCGGTACGGAGCCGAGAAGGCCGTGGCCCGGTACCGCGAGCGCCTCGCCGCGGTGGACTCGCTCTCCGAGCTCCTCGCCGTCGGCCGCGAGATCCATGAGCGCGAGCGGGCCGGGGGGCATGTGGCGCTGCTCGGGCAGCTGCTGGCCGGCGCCCCGACCCACCCGGCCCTCGGGCCGGCCACGGCGGCCGGGCTCGGCCTGTGGATCACCGAGATCGAGCAGGTGCTCAGGCGGGTGCTGGCGGCGACACCCTTCGGTGAGTTCGCCGATCCGGCGGGGCTGGCCCGGGCCGTGGCGGCGTCGTTCGTGGGGATCGAGCTGTACGAGGGGGTGGACGAGGCGGGGGCGCATGCGGCGCTCGACGCGCTGGAGCAGCTGGGCGCGTTGGTGGCCGCGGTGGAGTCGCTGGGGCCGGTCGCCCAGCGGGCCGTCCGCCACCACCTGCGGCGGCGTGGACGCGCCTGAGGCCGCTCGCATCCCCGCGGCTCCGGGCCGGCTGCTGCCGCCAGGACCCCTCGGGACGCGCTCGTGACCGGCCGGGGACCGAAAGGCGAGACGGAGCTGACCGGCATATGACCGGCCGGTAGGGTCTGATGACGTGCCGAAGCCTCTCAGCCTCCCGTTCGACCCCATCGCCCGCGCCGACGAACTCTGGAAGCAGCGGTGGGGCAAGGTGCCGTCCATGGCCGCGATCACCTCGATCATGCGGGCCCAGCAGATCCTGCTCTCCGAGGTGGACGCGGTGGTCAAGCCGTACGGGCTCACGTTCGCCCGGTACGAGGCGCTGGTGCTGCTCACCTTCTCCAAGGCCGGCGAGTTGCCGATGTCCAAGATCGGTGAGCGGCTGATGGTGCATCCCACGTCCGTGACCAACACGGTGGACCGGCTGGTGAGGTCGGGGCTGGTCGCCAAGCGGCCCAACCCCAACGACGGGCGCGGCACGCTGGCCGTCATCACCGACAAGGGGCGCGAGGTGGTCGACGCGGCCACCCGCGACCTGATGGCCATGGACTTCGGGCTCGGGGTCTACGACGCCGAGGAGTGCCAGGAGATCTTCGCGCTGCTGCGTCCGCTGCGGATCGCGGCGCACGACTTCGAGGAGAAGTGACCCGGGGCAAGATCTCCCGGAACGGGTGGTTACGCTCGCTCCATGAAAAAAAGCGTGCTGACCCGCTACCGCGTCATGGCCTACACCACCGGCGTGCTGCTGGTGCTGCTCTGCCTGAGCATGATCGCGAAGTACGGGCTGGACGTCGACGGTGCCGCCGACTTCACCCGGGTCGTCGCCATCGCCCACGGCTGGCTGTACGTCGTCTACCTGATCTTCGCGTTCGACCTGGGCTCCAAGGCCAAGATGCCGGTCGGCCGCCAGCTCTGGGTGCTGCTGGCGGGGACGATTCCCACCGCCGCCTTCTTCGTCGAGCGGAAGATCAGCCGCGAGCTGGAGTCCCGGGTCGCCGACGAGGCCCCGGCCGTCGCCAAGGCGTAGCGGGTACCGCCGTACGGATGCCGTGCGGCGGTCTGCCATCGACATTTACTAGGACGTCCAAGTAAATTCGACGGTATGGACGCTCACGCCATCGAGGAGGGCCGCCGACGCTGGCAGGCCCGCTACGACGCCGCGCGCAAGCGCGACGCGGACTTCACCACGCTCTCCGGCGACCCCGTGGAGCCGGTGTACGGGCCCCGACCGGGCGACACGTACGAGGGATTCGAACGGATCGGCTGGCCCGGGGAGTACCCCTTCACGCGCGGGCTCCATCCGACCGGCTACCGCGGCCGCACCTGGACGATCCGGCAGTTCGCCGGGTTCGGCAACGCCGAGCAGACCAACGAGCGGTACAAGATGATCCTCGCCGCCGGCGGCGGGGGCCTGTCGGTCGCCTTCGACATGCCGACGCTCATGGGGCGGGACTCCGACGATCCCCGCTCCCTCGGCGAGGTCGGCCACTGCGGGGTCGCCATCGACTCGGCCGCCGACATGGAGGTGCTGTTCAAGGACATCCCGCTGGGGGACGTGACGACCTCCATGACCATCAGCGGGCCCGCCGTGCCCGTCTTCTGCATGTACCTGGTCGCCGCCGAGCGGCAGGGCGTGGACCCGTCGGTGCTCAACGGCACGCTCCAGACCGACATCTTCAAGGAGTACATCGCCCAGAAGGAGTGGCTCTTCCAGCCCGAGCCCCATCTGCGGCTCATCGGCGACCTGATGGAGTACTGCGCGGCCGGCATCCCGGCGTACAAGCCGCTCTCCGTCTCCGGGTACCACATCCGGGAGGCCGGGTCCACGGCCGCGCAGGAGCTGGCGTACACGCTGGCGGACGGGTTCGGATACGTCGAGCTGGGGCTCAGCCGCGGTCTCGACGTCGACGTCTTCGCGCCCGGCCTGTCCTTCTTCTTCGACGCGCACGTCGACTTCTTCGAGGAGATCGCCAAGTTCCGGGCGGCGCGGCGGATCTGGGCGCGCTGGATGCGGGACGTGTACGGCGCGACGTCCGACAAGGCGCAGTGGCTGCGGTTCCACACGCAGACCGCGGGCGTCTCGCTGACCGCGCAGCAGCCGTACAACAACGTGGTGCGTACGGCGGTGGAGGCGCTGGCGGCCGTGCTCGGCGGGACCAACTCGCTGCACACCAACGCGCTCGACGAGACCCTCGCCCTGCCCTCCGAGCAGGCCGCGGAGATCGCGCTGCGCACGCAGCAGGTGCTGATGGAGGAGACCGGGGTCGCCAATGTCGCCGATCCGCTGGGCGGGTCCTGGTACGTCGAGCAGCTGACGGACCGGATCGAGGCGGACGCGGAGAAGATCTTCGAGCAGATCAAGGAGCGGGGGCTGCGGGCTCACCCGGACGGGCGACACCCGATCGGGCCCATCACGTCCGGGATCCTGCGCGGGATCGAGGACGGGTGGTTCACCGGGGAGATCGCGGAGTCCGCGTTCCGGTACCAGCAGGCGCTGGAGAAGGGTGACAAGAAGGTCGTCGGCGTCAACGTCCACACCGGGTCCGTCACCGGTGACCTGGAGATCCTGCGGGTCAGCCATGAGGTGGAGCGGGAGCAGGTGCGGGTGCTCGCCGAGCGGAAGGCGGCGCGGGACGAGGCGGCCGTACGCGGAGCGCTGGACGGGATGCTCGCCGCCGCGCGCTCCGGGGCCAACATGATCGAGCCGATGCTGGAAGCCGTGCGGGCCGAGGCGACGCTCGGGGAGATCTGCGGGGTGCTGCGCGACGAGTGGGGGGTGTACACCGAGCCGGCCGGCTTCTAGGTGCCCTCGGCGGACTGGGACGTGAGGCCCTGGAGCAGCAGGCGCGTGAAGCTGCGCACCCAGTCCTCGTCCGCCGGTTTCCCGCTCACCAGGGTGCGGTGGACCACCGCGCCCGCGACCACGTCGAAGATCAGGTCCACCGTGCGCGCGGACTCGCCGGGGTCCGGTTCCGGGGGGAGTTCGCCCCGGCGCTGGGCCCGGGCGCGGCCCTCCAGAACCAGCCGTACCTGGCGGTCCACGATGGAGGCGCGGATGCGCTCGCGCAGGGCGTCGTCGCGGGTGGCCTCGGCGACCACCGCCATCAGGCCGCTCTTGGCCTCCGGGCGGGCCAGGATGGCCGCGAACTGGAGGACGACGCCCTCGATGTCGGCGGCGAGACTGCCGCGGTCGGGGAGTTCCAGCTCGTCGAAGAGTTCCGCCACCGCGTCCACGACCAGCTCGTTCTTGCCGGCCCAGCGGCGGTAGAGCGTCGTCTTCGCAACCCCGGCCCGCGTGGCGACGTCTCCGAGGGTGAGTTTCGACCAGCCCAGTTCGACCAGAGCCTCCCGGGTCGCGGCCAGGATCGCGGTGTCCGCGGCGGCGCTGCGCGGGCGCCCGGTACGGCTGGCGGGGGTGCGGCTCTGCATCCCCCGACCATAACCGGCGGGATCCGTGCGGTCGTGAGGGAGATCACCGGGGTGTGGTGTCGCGCGGTGCCCTCATGGCATTACGCTACGGGTCGTAGCGAAAGCGCGTGAGCGCCGTACGCGAGCGACGACCACCAGGCGTGGGGTGGGGACCCTGCGCCGCACATCGCTTTTTTCCATCAGACGCGGGATCGGGGGAGGATAGACGCATGCAGCCACGGAACATGTCCATGAGCGGTGTCGTCGACCTCGCCGCGGTGAAGGCGGCCCAGGAGGCCAAGGCCAAGGCGGAGCAGGCGCGCGCAGAAGCCGCCCGGCAGGGCGGGACGGGGGCCGTCTCGCCGGCCGATCTCGTCATCGACGTCGATGAGGCGGGCTTCGAGCGGGACGTCCTGCAGCGCTCCGCCGAAGTCCCGGTCGTCATCGATTTCTGGGCCGAGTGGTGTCAGCCCTGCAAGCAGCTGAGCCCGGTCCTGGAGCGGCTGGCCGTCGAGTACAACGGGCGCTTCCTCCTCGCCAAGATCGACGTCGACGCCAACCAGATGCTGATGCAGCAGTTCGGGATCCAGGGCATCCCGGCCGTGTTCGCCGTCGTGGCGGGCCAGGCGCTGCCGCTGTTCCAGGGAGTGGCCGGTGAGCAGCAGATCCGGCAGACCCTGGACCAGTTGGTGGAGGTCGCCGAGCAGCGCTTCGGGCTGACCGGTCTGACCGTCGACCCGGACGCGGAGCCGGGCGGCGCCCCGCAGGCCGCGTCGTCCGAGGGGCCGTACGAGGCCGCGCTGAACGCGGCCGCGCAGGCGCTGGACGCCGGCGACCTGGGCGGGGCCGTCCAGGCGTACAAGAACGTACTGGCCGACGACCCGGGCCACCCGGAGGCCAAGCTGGGCCTGGCGCAGGCCGAGTTGCTCCAGCGGGTGCAGGGCATGGACCCGCAGAAGGTGCGCCAGGAGGCCGCCGAGAAGCCGAAGGACCCGCAGGCGCAGATCGCCGCCGCCGACCTGGACCTGGTGGGCGGGCACGTCGAGGACGCCTTCGGGCGGCTCATCGAGACCGTGCAGCGCACGGCGGGTGACGACCGGGAGGCGGTACGGCTCCGGTTGCTGGAGCTGTTCGAGGTCGTGGGCCAAGAGGACCCGCGCGTGGTGGGCGCACGCAGGGCGCTCGCGCGCGCCCTGTTCTGACCAGTCGCTAAACGCCACGGCTTGTGATGCCGGGGTGAAAGGTTTGCCGACGAGGCATCACGGCGGCCGCGCTTTACCAAATCTTGGTAATCGCGGTCGCTGTTACTCCGAGTAAATCGAGGCCGTTGGTCTGTCTGGATTCGTCCAGGGATCAACGGCTTTGCTCTGCCCTTCGATGCCACCGAGCGTCGCACTCCGAGACCGGTCGGTCGTCCTCCGGTTATCCCCCCGTTACTAGCCAGTAACGAACCCCCTTGTGCCCGGGCCGAGAATGCACCACGATCGGCGACGCTCGGTCCATTCCCGTACCCCGGCAGCCGGTCGGGTCACCGGGAGACTCTGGGTCCCCACCGAGCAGAGCCGGCGGCAGTGGCGCCGGGTCTAGGGCAGGGGGGTCTTCGCCGGCCGGCGAAGCCTGTCCAGCAGGGTTGTGCGTGATGCGTGTCAGGCGCGACCAGTGGTTGTCGCTCGGGGGTGATCGCCGGTGATTCGGGCGCGGTTCGCGCCGCCGAGCGCGGGCGCTCTCCTTCCCGAGGACGTAGCACTTCTCCCATCCCTGCCCGGCTGAGCCGCTGATTCGGGGCGAGCCCGGGCCAGGAGATGTACGTCCGAGAAGGAGGAAATATGGAGTCCCAGGTGCGTGGCGGGACCAGATGGAAGCGGTTCGCTGTGGTCATGGTGCCCAGCGTGGCCGCCACGGCGTGTATAGGTGTCGCCCTCGCGCAGGGTGCTCTGGCCGCCTCGTTCAGCGTGTCCGGCCAGTCGTTCAAGGTGTCGGCCGACCAGCTCGTCGGCACCGGCTTCTCGCAGTACGGCGCCATCGACAGCGGCTACACGCTGCAGGGCGACAAGACGGCGCACCCGGTGGCCGTCTCGGCGTTCAAGCACGCCGAGATCACCAACCTGTGCCAGTCCGTGGTCACGCCCGACGTGCCGATCTTCGGCCACGTCAGCCTGATCCTGCGGGCCGGCGGCGCGGGCGCCGACAAGGTCCAGGCCGACAACATCTACATCGACGTTGCCGACCTCAACGCCGACGCGACGTTCGAGAACATCGACATCGGTGTGGCCGCCAAGGACGCCTCCAAGGGTCCGGGCATGAAGGGCGGCGGCGAGCAGGCCAACCCGTACGGGTTCGCCCAGCAGGCCGACAGGGCCACGCTGTCCGACGTGAAGCAGACGGCGTGGGCGACCACCGCCGGAACCTTCAAGCTCAGCGGCCTGAAGATGTCGCTGTCGACGGGTGTCAAGGAGTGCTACTAAGCACTCGTTGACGGGCGGGGGAGCCGGTGGCCCCCCGCCCGTCCACTCTCCGGCCGCGTCCTCACACGCGGCACACATCACCACCACAGCAACGCCGCACCAGGGAGCTGTTTTCCATGAGCGCCGAGACTCCTGCCGCCGCACCCGGCCAGTTCACCCGCCGGAGGCTGCAGTTCCGCGCCTGGCGGGGCACGCGGCCGTTCTGGGCCGGTCTGTTCGTCATGCTCGGCGGCTTTCCGATCATGTACTTCCCGTACGCCCACCTCCAGCTCGGACACCTGACGCTGGCCATGGCGACCACCGCGGGAGCCGGGTCCCTGATCATCGGTGTGCTGCTCATCGTCCTGGGCATCAGCCTCTGGTTCCAGAAGCACGTCCGCACCTTCGCGGGCGTCGCCGCGATCCTGCTCGCGCTGGTGTCCATCCCCGTGTCCAACTTCGGCGGCTTCGTCATCGGCTTCCTGCTCGCCCTGGTCGGCGGGGCGCTGGCCGTGGCGTGGGCGCCGGGCACGCCTCCGCAGGAGCAGCCGCCGACCGAGGCCACCCCGGACGCGGGCGGTGCCCCGGGCACGGCTCCGCTGCCGCACCAGGGCACGACCCCGGCGGCCGACCCCGGCCCGGCCGGGCCGTACAAGGCGCCGTGGGAGAACGACCTGTCAGGAACGAGCCCGGCCAACGGGGCGAACGGGAGGCACAGTGCCGGCTGACGAGGTGACCCGCGGGACCGACGTGGACGGGTCCCGCGCGAGAACCGGGCCCCGCCACGCGGCCCCCAGAAAGCCGCTGTTCACCAGGTTCCACATGCCGGCCGGCAAGGCGATAGCCTCGGTGGCCATGCCCACGGCGGTGCTCATGGGCATGGGCTTCACCTCCACGCTCGCCCTCGCCGACAACAACGGCACCCCCTCCCCGTCGACGTCGGCGAAGAGCCTGACGGCCGACGAGTACAAGGACTGCGTCAAGGCGCTGGACGACGGCTCCAAGGACCCCTCGGCCTCGCCGTCGCCGTCCGCGTCGCAGAGCACGGCCTCGCCGTCGCCGTCGGAGACCGCCGGGAGCGGGAAGACACAGGAGCCGGGCGGCACCTCCTCGTCGGGTTCGGGTTCCGGCGACTCGGGCGGCAAGGACACGCCCGAGCCCACCGCGACCTCGGGGTCCTCCGACTCCGGCTCGGGCTCCGGCTCCGGCTCCTCGGACTCCGGTTCGTCGGGCTCCGGTTCGGGCTCGGACTCCGGTTCGGGTTCCGGCGGTGACACGACCACGCCGACGCAGTCGCAGACCCAGAGCGGCGGCGGGAACGTCCTCGACACCATCGGCGACACGCTCGGCGACCTCCTCACCGGTGGTGACAAGGACTCGGGCACGTCGTCGCAGACGCCGGCCCCGACACCGTCCGCGTCACAGTCGTCCGCCACGGAGACCCCGTCCACGGGCACCTCGTCCGGCGGCGGCAAGGAATCCGGCGGCGGCAAGGAGTCCGGCGGCGGCACCTCGGACACCGTCAAGGACACGGTGAAGAAGGCCACGGACACGGTCAAGGACACCGTCGACGGCACCACCGGCACCGTCTCCAAGGCGGCCGGGGACGCCACGAAGGCGGCCGGGGACGCGACCGCGTCGGCCACGCCGAGCCCGTCCGCGAGCGAGTCGGCCTCCGCCGACGACTGCCCGGTGGCCACGGACGACGAGGGCGGCGTCGACAACAAGGTGCCGGTGGCGGACGACCCCTGGTACCTGAACGCCAGTTCCCTGCTCCTCAAGGGCGCCAACTACCAGGGCATCGTCGAGGTCAGGACGGCCAACGGCACCACCAAGAAGGTGCTGAAGTACGTCATCTCCGGCGGCACCGACATCGGCGACCTGCACCAGACGGTGAAGGACAAGCAGGCCGGCAAGACGTACCACGTCCAGGCGGCCAAGGGTTCGACGTCCACCATCACCGGCGGCGACACGGTGATGTACACCGAGAGCATCTCGGGCAACCTGTTCGGGCTGATCCCGGTGACGTTCAGCCCCGACAGCCCGCCCCCGCTGAACATCCCGCTGATCTACTTCACCAACGTCAAGGTGGTCCAGGCGGCCCAGTTCGGCGGCAACCTGCACGTGCCCGGCATGCACGTGTACACGACCGACTGAGCGGTCGTACAAGCCAGTTCGGGAGCCGCACAACACCGAGGGCGCCCCCTGTCGCGGGGGGCGCCCTCGGTGCCGTGCAAGACCCTTGCGGGACCGGTCAGTTGCTCTGGGTGCCCAGGTGGTGCACGCGGAGCATGTTGGTGGTGCCGGGGACCCCGGGGGGCGAGCCGGCGGTGATGATGAGGGTGTCGCCCGTCTCGAAGCGGCCGAGCCGGGAGATCTCCTGGTCCACCAGGTCGACCATCTCGTCGGTGGTGTTCACGAACGGCACGACGTGCGACTCCACGCCCCAGCTGAGGGTGAGCTGGTTGCGGGTGCCCTCGTCGGTGGTGAAGGCGATGATCGGCTGGATCGCGCGGTAGCGCGAGAGCCGGCGCGCGGTGTCACCGGACTGCGTGAAGGCGACCAGGCCCTTGCCGCCGAGGAAGTCGGCGATCTCGGCGGCGGCACGGGCCACCGAACCACCCTGCGTGCGCGGCTTCTTGCCCGGCACCAGCGGCTGGAGGCCCTTGGAGAGCAGCTCCTGCTCGGCCGCGGTGACGATCTTCGACATGGTCTTGACCGTCTCGACCGGGTAGGCGCCCACGCTGGACTCGGCCGACAGCATGACCGCGTCGGCGCCGTCCAGGATCGCGTTGGCGACGTCGGACGCCTCGGCGCGGGTCGGACGCGAGTTCGTGATCATCGACTCCATCATCTGGGTCGCGACGATCACCGGCTTGGCGTTGCGCCGGCACAGCTCGATCAGGCGCTTCTGCACCATGGGGACCTTCTCGAGCGGGTACTCGACGGCGAGGTCGCCGCGGGCGACCATCACGCCGTCGAACGCCATCACGACGTCCTCCATGTTCTCCACCGCCTGAGGCTTCTCCACCTTGGCGATGACGGGGACGCGGCGGCCCTCCTCGTCCATGACGCGGTGGACGTCGTGGATGTCCTTGGCGTCCCGGACGAAGGACAGCGCGACCAGGTCGCAGCCCATGCGGAGGGCGAAGCGCAGGTCCTCGACGTCCTTCTCGCTCAGCGCGGGCACGTTGACGGCCGTGCCGGGCAGGTTGATGCCCTTGTGGTCGGAGACGACACCGCCCTCGATGACGATCGTCTTCACCCGCGGGCCCTCGACGTCCAGGACCTTCAGCTCGACGTTGCCGTCGTTGATCAGGACCTGGTCGCCGCGGGAGACGTCACCCGGCAGCCCCTTGTACGTCGTACCGCAGACGTGCTTGTCACCCGGCACGTCCTCGGTCGTGATGACGAACTCGTCACCGCGCTCCAGCTCGACCGGACCCTCGGCGAAGGTCTCCAGGCGGATCTTCGGGCCCTGAAGGTCGGCGAGGACGCCGATGGGACGGCCGGTCTCCTTGGAGGCGGCCCGGACGCGGTCGTACCGCGCCTGGTGCTCGGCGTGGGAGCCGTGGCTGAAGTTGAACCGGGCCACGTTCATGCCCGCCTCGATCATGGCGACGAGCATCTCGTGGGAGTCGACCGCGGGGCCGAGAGTACAGACGATTTTCGAACGGCGCATGGGGCGATCCTATCGGTTTGTTTCGCTACGGAATATTCCGTCTGGCGGAAGATACAAATGAGTGCCACACCGCTCAGGTGCTATTCAGTTGTTCTTTCCGACCAGTGCGTAGGTCTGCGTCGCGATCTCCAGTTCTTCATCCGTCGGCACCACCGCGACCGCCACCCGGGCGGACTCCGGCGAAATCAGCCGCGGTCCGCCGCCCCGCACGGCGTTCCGCTCCGGGTCGACCGCCAGGCCCAGGCCCTCCAGCCCCGCGATGGCCGCCTCCCGCACCGGTGCCGCGTTCTCGCCGACCCCGGCGGTGAAGGCCACCGCGTCCACCGTGCCGAGCACCGCGTAATAGGCGCCGATGTACTTCTTGATCCGGTGAATGTAAATGTCGAAGGCGAGCGCGGCCTCTTCGTCGCCCTCGTCGATCCGGCGGCGGATCTCCCGCATGTCGTTGTCCCCGCACAGGCCGAACAGACCGCTCCTCTTGTTGAGAAGAGTGTCGATCTCGTCCATGGACATATCCCCAACCCGGGCCAAATGGAAGATGACGGCCGGATCCAGATCACCGGATCGCGTACCCATCACCAGCCCCTCCAAGGGGGTCAGTCCCATGGAGGTGTCCACGCAGCGGCCCTTCTCCACCGCGGAGGCGGAGGCGCCGTTGCCCAGGTGGAGCACGATCACGTTGACCTCGGACGGGTCCTTGCCCAGCAGCCGGGCGGTCTGCCGCGAGACGTACGCGTGCGAGGTGCCGTGGAAGCCGTAGCGGCGGATGCGGTGGCGGTCGGCGATCTTCGGGTCGATCGCGTAGCGCGCCGCGGGCTCCGGCATCGTCGTGTGGAACGCGGTGTCGAAGACGGCCACCTGGGGCAGGTCCGGGCGGAGCGCCTGCGCGGTGCGGATGCCGGTGAGGTTGGCCGGGTTGTGCAGCGGGGCGACCGGGATCAGCCGCTCGATCTCGGTGAGCACCTCGTCGTCGATGACGGTGGGCTCGGTGAAGAACATCCCGCCGTGCACCACCCGGTGGCCGATCGCGGCCAGCTCGGGGGAGTCCAGGCCCAGGCCGTCCCGGGTCAGCTCCTCGGCGACCGCCTTGAGGGCGGCCTCGTGGTCGGCGATCGGCCCCGTGTGCTCACGGGTGTCGCCGCCGACCAGGCAGGTGTGCTCGATCCGGGAGGTCTGCTCGCCGATGCGCTCGACCAGGCCCACCGCGAGCCGGCTGCTGTCCCGCATGTCCAGCAGCTGGTACTTCACCGACGAGGAGCCGGAGTTGAGGACGAGGACACGGGTGGGGGAGGTCACTGCTGGAACGCCTTCTCGCTGGGGGTCTGGGCGGGGCTCTGGGACTGGATCGCCGTGATGGCGACCGTGTTGACGATGTCCTGGACGAGCGCGCCCCGGGACAGGTCGTTGACCGGCTTGCGCAGACCCTGGAGCACCGGGCCGACGGCGATCGCGCCGGCCGAGCGCTGCACGGCCTTGTAGGTGTTGTTGCCGGTGTTGAGGTCGGGGAAGATCAGCACGCTGGCCTGCCCGGCGACCTCGGAGCCGGGCAGCTTGGTGGCGGCGACGGACGGCTCCACGGCCGCGTCGTACTGGATCGGGCCCTCGATCTTCAGGTCGGGCCGGCGCGAGCGGGCCAGTTCGGTGGCCTCGCGCACCTTGTCGACGTCGGCACCGGACCCGGAGGTGCCGGTGGAGTACGACAGCATCGCGATCCGCGGCTCCACGCCGAACCGCGCGGCCGTCGTCGCCGACTGGATGGCGATGTCCGCGAGCTGCTCGGCGTTCGGGTCCGGGTTGACCGCGCAGTCGCCGTAGACCAGCACCTTGTCGGCCAGGCACATGAAGAACACGGACGAGACGATCGACGCCTCCGGTGTGGTCTTGATGATCTCGAAGGCGGGCCGGATGGTGGCCGCCGTGGAGTGCACCGAGCCCGACACCATGCCGTCGGCGAGGCCCTCCTGGACCATCAGGGTGCCGAAGTAGTTCACGTCCGACACCACGTCGTAGGCCAGTTCCACCGTGACGCCCTTGTGGGCGCGCAGGGCCGCGTACTTCTCGGCGAAGGAGTCCCGCAGCTCGGAGGTGGCCGGGTCGATCAACTGGGTGTCGCCGAGGTCGATGCCCAGGTCGGCGGCCTTCTTGCGGATCTGGTCGACCGGGCCGAGCAGGGTGAGGTCGCACACGCCCCGGCGCAGCAGCACCTCGGCCGCGTGCAGCACCCGCTCCTCGGTGCCCTCCGGCAGCACGACCCGCCGCTTGTCGGAGCGGGCCTGCTCCAGCAGCTTGTGCTCGAACATCATCGGGGTGACCCGGTCGCTGCTCGGCGCGGAGACCCGGCCGGCCAGGCCGGTGGTGTCGGCGTACCGCTCGAACAGGCCGAGCGCGGTCTCCGCCTTGCGCGGGGTGGCCGCGTTCAGCTTGCCCTCCAGCGAGAACAGCTGCTCGGCGGTGGGGAAGCTGTTGCCGGACACCGACAGGACCGGGGTGCCCGGGGCGAGGCGGGCGGCGAGGGTGAGGATCTCCTCGCTCGGCACCTCGTTCAGGGTGAGCAGCACACCGGCTATCGGCGGCGTGCCGGCGCTGTGCGCGGCGAGCGAGCCGACGACCAGGTCGGCGCGGTCGCCCGGGGTGATGACCAGGCAGCCCGGGGTCAGGGCGGTGAGGAGGTTCGGCAGCATCGCGCCGCCGAAGACGAAGCCCAGCGCGTCCCGGGCGAGCCCGGAGTCGTCGCCGAGGAGCACCTTGGCGCCGAGGGCCTGGGCGATCTGGGCGACCGTCGGCGCGGACAGGGCGGGTTCGTCGGGGAGTACGTACGTCGGCACCGGCAGCCGGTTCGCGAGCCGCTCGGCGATCTCGTCGCGGTCCTCGCGGGCCACCCGGTTGGCGACCATGGCGAGGACGTCACAGCCGAGGCCGTCGTAGGCGCGGTAGGCGTTGCGGGTCTCGGCCAGCACCGACTCGGCGGGCTGCTTGCGGCCCCCGACCACCGGGATGACGGAGGCGCCGAACTCGTTGGCGAGCCGGGCGTTCAGCGACAGCTCGTCCGGCAGCTGGGTGTCGGCGAAGTCGGTGCCGAGGACCAGGACGACGTCGTAGTCGCGGGCCACGAGGTGGAAGCGGTCGACGAGGGCGGAGACCAGCTCGTCGGTGCCCTGCTCGGCCTGGAGCGCGGACGCCTGGTGATAGTCCATGCCGTAGACCGTCGCCGGGTCCTGCGAGAGGCGGTACCGGGCCCGCAGCAGCTCGAACAGGCGATCCGGGCCGTCGTGGACGAGCGGACGGAACACACCCACCCGGTCGACCTGCCGGGTCAGCAGTTCCATGACCCCCAGCTCCACGACCTGGCGTCCGTCACCGCGGTCGATGCCGGTCACGTACACGCTGCGCGTCACGTGTCCACTCCGTTCCTCATATCGCTTTCATGGCTTTTTCGGCATAAAAATCGCTCACCACGGCGAGCAGAACCCTCTTGACAGTACCCCCGCCGACGGATAAGGCGCCCATCAGGATCTCGATGGCCCGACGGACGTGAAAGAATCGACATCGGCTCACCGGCACACGACAGCGAGCAGGAGACACAGCACGATGCGCATCGGAGTTCTCACCGCAGGCGGCGACTGCCCGGGCCTGAACGCCGTGATCCGGTCGGTCGTGCACCGGGCGGTGGCGCAGTACGGCGACGAGGTCATCGGTTTCGAGGACGGCTACCGGGGTCTGCTCGACCGGCACTACCGCACCCTCGACCTGGACGCGGTCAGCGGCATCCTGGCCCGCGGCGGCACCATCCTCGGCTCCTCCCGCCTGGAGCGCGACCGGCTGCGGGAGGCCTGCGAGGGCGCCGCCGACATGGTCGAGGAGTTCGGCATCGACGCGCTGATCCCGATCGGCGGCGAGGGCACCCTGACGGCCGCCCGGATGCTCTCCGACGCCGGCCTCCCGGTCGTCGGCGTCCCCAAGACCATCGACAACGACATCTCCTCCACCGACCGCACCTTCGGCTTCGACACGGCCGTCGGTGTGGCGACGGAGGCCATGGACCGCCTCAAGACCACGGCCGAGTCCCACCAGCGGGTGATGGTCGTCGAGGTCATGGGCCGGCACGCCGGCTGGATCGCCCTGGAGTCGGGCATGGCCGCCGGCGCCCACGGCATCTGCCTGCCCGAGCGCCCCTTCGATCCCGCCGACCTGGTGAAGATGGTCGAGGAGCGGTTCGACCGCGGCAAGAAGTTCGCCGTCATCTGCGTCGCCGAGGGCGCCCACCCCGCCGAGGGCACCATGGACTACGGCAAGGGCGAGATCGACCAGTACGGCCACGAGCGCTTCCAGGGCATCGGCACCGCGCTGGCGTACGAGCTGGAGCGGCGCCTGGGCAAGGAGGCCAAGCCCGTCATCCTCGGCCACGTCCAGCGCGGCGGTGTGCCCACCGCGTACGACCGTGTCCTCGCCACCCGCTTCGGCTGGCACGCCGTCGAGGCCGCCCACCGCGGTGACTTCGGGAAGATGACCGCGCTGCGCGGCACCGACATCGTGATGGTGCCGCTCGCGGAGGCGGTCACCGAGCTGAAGACGGTGCCGAAGGACCGGATGGACGAGGCGGAGTCGGTCTTCTAGGAGTCCTTCCTCAGGGCCGGGGCGTCCTCGCCTCCACGCCGTTCCAGAAGGTGTCCACGATCCGGTCGAGGAACTCCCGCCCGGACTCGCTGGCGGCTGCGCTGCCGCCGCCCCAGCTGAGGGTGGCGGCCATGTGCCCCTGGTAGTCCTGGTGCAGTTCCTGGAGCACCGCTTCGAGGACGCCGGTGTCCATCGGGGCCAGTTTGCGCACCGGCCGCACATAGGCCTGCCAGCGGGTGGTCACCGCACTGCGCAGCAGGTCGGCGAGCCTCGCCGCGCGGCCGGTGACGGTGACGAGGTCGGGCAGGGCGAGATCGAGGACCCGGGCGAGCGCGGCCGACTGGCGCTCGTTGCCCCGCCACTGCCCGCTGTCCTCCAGGCGCAGATACGACCGCAGGTCCATGCCGACGGCACGGGCGACGTCCTCGGGCGCGACGCCACGGGCGATGCGGTGCTCGCGCAGGCTCCGCGGGCGGCCGAGGAGTTCGCCCGGGGAACACCACAGCACGCCCGCGAGAGCGGTCAGTTCGGTACTGCCCGGGGTGACGACGCCGCGTTCCCAGGCGATCACCAGATCGGGTGTGACGTACGGCAGCCCGTAGGAGGCCCGCATGCCGTAGGCGACGTGCTCGGGGCCCATGCCGAGCGCGGCGCGCAGCCGGCGGGCCGCCGGGGCGTTGAACGGAGGAGCTGAGGGTTGGCGCACCCGGCACAAGCTAGGGGTGCGGTGACGGGAGGGCTACGGTCCGTTCAGCCAGGATCACGGATTGTCGGAACGCACAGTTCCGGCCGTTCGGCAGGCAACGGGCGGAACACCCTCCCCGTTCACCCCTTGACCGCGCCGCCGAGCGCGAACCCGCCGCCCAGCCGCCGTGCCACCAGGACGTACAGCAGGATCACCGGCGTCGAGTAGATCACCGAGAACGCGGCGAGCTGGCCGTACGCCACCATGCCCCGGTTGCCGAAGAAGTCGTTGATGCTCACCGAGGCCGGCATCTGCTCCGGGGTGAGCAGCAGCATGAACGGGACGAAGAAGTTCCCCCACATCATCACGAACGAGAACACGGTCACGACGGCGAGCCCCGGCCCCGTCAGCGGCAGCACGATCCGGACGAGGGACTGCGCCGCCGAGGCCCCGTCCGTCCAGGCCGCCTCCTCCAGCTCCGTCGGCACGCCGTCCATGAAGTTCTTCATCAGCCAGATGGCGAACGGCAGCTGGGAGGCGGCGAAGAAGAGGATCGTGCCCTGGAGGGTGTCGATGAGGTTCACCCGGACGAACAGGGCGTACACCGGCACCATGATCGCCGTGATGGGCAGGCTCGCCGCGAACAGGATCGTCAGCAGGAACGGCCGGTTCAGCCGGGACGGGAACCGGGACAGCGGGTACGCGGCGAGGGCGGCGCAGCCGACGGTCAGCGCCGTGGCGCCCCCGCACAGGATCAGGCTGTTGAGCAGCGGGGTGTAGGTGATGTCGGGGGTCAGGATCGCGTGGAAGTTGGCCAGGGTGAGGCCGTCGGGGACCCTGACCCGCAGGCCGGCGTGCGGGTCCACGGCGGACAGCAGCACCCAGGCGAGCGGCAGCGCGAAGGCGGCGGCCACCGCCAGCAGCGCGACATCGGCGGCGAGCCGCCGCGAGGCACGGTTGCGGGCCATCAGACCTCCGTCCGCAGCAGCCGCAGGTAGACGACGGAGAACAGGGAGCCGACGACCAGCAGGAGCAGGGCGACCGCGGTGCCGTACCCGATCATGCTGTTCTGGAAGGCCTGTTCGTACATGAACAGCGGCAGCGTCTGGCTCCGGTCGCCGGGCCCGCCCCGGGTCATCACCCAGATCAGCCCGAAGACCGAGAGCGTCTGGAGGGTGTTGAGCATGAGGTTGGTGCCGATGGAGCGCCGGATCATCGGCAGCGTGATGTGCCACAGCCGCCGCCAGCCGCCGGCCCCGTCCACCTCGGCGGCCTCCGTGATCTCGGCGGGGATCTCGTCCAGGGCGGCGGAGTACACCAGCATCGAGAACGCCGTCCCGCGCCAGACGTTGGCGAAGGACACCGCGAGGATCGGCAGCGTGAACAGCCAGTTCTGGCGGGGCAGATGGAGCCAGTCCAGGATCGCGTTCAGGGTGCCCTCGCGCCGGAAGAACGCGTAGAGCAGGAACCCGGCGACGACCTCCGGCAGCACCCACGCGGTGACGACGACCCCGCCGGTGAGGGTGCGGACGGGTTTCGACGCGCGCTTCATCAGCGCGGCGAGGGCCAGCCCGAGGGTGTTCTGCCCGACGAGCGAGGACAGCACCGTGAACACCAGGGTGAGCCGGACGGCGTTCAGGAACGCGTCGTCCCGGAACGCCCGGCGGAAGTTGGCGAGGCCCACGAAGGAGGAGTGGGCCTGGCCGGTCAGCTGGAGGTCGGTGAAGGCGATCCAGACGCAGTAGGCGATCGGCCCGGCGAGGAACAGCAGCAGCAGGACCAGGGCGGGGGCGACCGGGAGGACCCGGACGGCCGGGCTGCGGCGCCTCACTTCCGGACCACTTGGCCGCCGGTGACGTCCTTGACCGTGGCGTCGTACGCGTCCGCCGCCTTCTCCACGGACAGGTCACCGGTCGTGACCGCCTCCATGGCTTCCTGCACGGCGGTCGACACCTTCGGGTACGCCGGGTACGCGGGCCGGTAGTGGGTGCTCGCCACCAGGTCGGTGAAGAACTTGATGCCGGGCTGGGCGGTGACGTACTTCGGATCGGCGGCGACGTCCTTGCGGACGGCGATCCCGGAGTTGGCGATGTACCACTTGCGGGCGTTGTCCTTCGTCTGCAGCGTCCGGACGAAGTCGAAGGCGAGGTCGGGGTTGGCCGCCTTGGCCGGGATGGACCAGGTCCAGCCGCCGGACATGCTCACCTTGCCGGGCGCCTGCCCGGCTTGCGTCGGCATGGCCGCGAGCCCCAACTGCTCGGACCAGTCCGGCCACTCGTGCCCGCTGCCCGGCAGCCACTCCTGCGGCAGCCAGGAGCCGTCGAGGGCGATGCCGATCTTGCCCTGGGGGAGCAGTTCGCCGTTGACGGTGGTGTTGAAGTTCGGGTCGAGGGCGTCGGAGACGTCGGGTCCGAGCTTGTCCTTGTAGACCGTCTCCACGAAGCGGAGGGAGTCCTCGAAGGCCCGCGACCCCGTGATCCACTTCTTGCTGCCGCTGTCGTACAAGGGGTCTTGTGTACCGTCGCCCGTGCCGTACAGGAGCATCTCGAAGCCCTGCATGGTGGCCCGCTCACCGGCCGGCTTGCCGGTGTAGACGTTGAGCGGGATCACGCCGGGCACCTTCCGCTTGATGGTGCGCGCGGCGGCGAGGACGTCGTCCCAGGTCCTCGGCTGCCAGTCCAGGGCCAGTCCGGCCTTCTTGAACACCCGCTTGTCGAACCACAGGCCGCGGGTGTCGGTCCCGTCCGGGACGCCGTACGTCTTCCCGTCCTGCCCCTTGGCCGCCGCCTTCGCGGTGCCGATGAACTGGCGCCAGTCCGGCCACTGGGCGAGGTAGGGGTCGAGCGGCTTCAGGTACCCGCTGGTGATGTCGGAGTTGATGAGGAAGGTGTCCTCGTAGACCAGGTCCGGGGCGGTGCGCGGCGAGCGGAGCATCTGCTGGAGCTTGGTGTAGTACTCCGAGTCCGGGGCCTTAATCGGCACGAACTCGACCTTCTTGCCGGGGTGTTCGCGCTCGAACTGCTTCTTGATGCCGGCGAGGTAGGTGTCCATCACCTTGACGGAGTTGTCGGTGGACTGCTTGTACGACACCTTCACCGTGTCCGGACTGCTGCCGGAGCCGCTGCCGCAGGCGGTGAGGGCGGTGGCGGCGAGAGCGGCGGCGAGGAGGAGGGGGAGGGGGGAGCGGGGGGAGAGGGGGAGGCGGCGGGAGCGGGCGGCGGTGGGGCGCACGGGCATGACCTCCTGAGCGCACGTGGGGGTGGCGCGGAGATTGCTGCCGTGTGAAGGTAAGAGGAGTGGTCTAGTCAGGTCAATGTGTCTGCGCGGGATTGAGCCCGGTCCCGCAGGAGCCACCGGCGTCCGTGCTCTCTGTCACCGCCCCTGAGACACCCACCGGTACACCAACTCCGGCCGCCCCACCTGCCCGTACAACGGACTCCGGCCGGCCCGTCCCGCATCCACCAGGTGCTCCAGGTACCGCCGCGCCGTGATCCGTGAGATGCCCACCGCCTCGGCCACCCCGGCCGCCGTGAGCCCCTCCGCAGCCGCCTCCCGCAGCGCGGACGTCACCCGTTCCAGCGTCGGCCCGCTCAGCCCCTTCGGCAGGGCCGCCGGTGTCGGGGCGCGCAGGGCCGCCAGGGCGCGGTCGACCTCGTCCTGGCCGCTCGCCTCGCCCACCGCCGCGTGGAACTCGGCGTACCGCACCAGCCGGTCCCTCAGCGTCGCGAACGTGAACGGTTTCAGGACGTACTGGACGACGCCCAGGGACACCCCCTCCCGCACCACTGCCAGGTCGCGCGCCGAGGTCACCGCTATCACGTCCGCGTGATGCCCGGCCGCCCGCAGGGACCGGGCCAGTTGCAGGCCGTGGACGTCGGGGAGGTGCAGGTCCAGCAGCAGCAGGTCCACCGGGGTCCGGTCCAGCAGGCGCCGTGCCTCCGCCCCCGTGTGCGCCTTCCCGACCGCGACGAACCCCGGTACCCGGCCGACGTACATCACGTGCGCGTCGGCGGCCACCGGGTCGTCCTCGACGACGAGGACGCGGATGGGCTGCTCCTCGTTCGTCATCCGGCGCCACCCGTGGACGCGCGCAACGGCAACCGCACCTCGAACACCGCTCCGCCCTCCTCCGCCTCGGCCACCGTCAACGTGCCGTCGTGGCGGTTCACCGCCTGCCGGACCAGGGCCAGGCCGAGTCCCCGTCCGCCGGGTTCGGCCGGCTTCGTGGAGAACCCCCGCTGGAACACCAGGTCGGCGTGGGCGGGGTCGACCCCCGGGCCGGTGTCCGACACCCGGAGCACCACTTCGGCGGCCGTAGCGTACGCCGTCACGGTCACCCGCGCCCGGGCGCCGCCCTGCGCCGCGTCCACCGCGTTGTCGATCAGGTTGCCGAGGATCGTCACCAGGTCGCGGGCGGAGAGGCTCTCCGGGAGCAGGCCGTCGTCCAGCCGGCTGTCCGGGGAGACCACCAGCTCCACGCCCCGCTCGTTCGCCTGCGCGGTCTTGCCCAGCAGCAGCGCGGCCAGCACCGGCTCGCTCACCGCCGCCACCACCTGGTCGGTCAGGGCCTGGGCCAGCTCCAGCTCGGCCGTGGCGAATTCCACCGCCTCCCCGGCCCGGCCCAGCTCGATCAGGGAGACGACCGTGTGCAGGCGGTTCGCGGCCTCGTGCGCCTGTGAGCGCAGTGCCTGCGTGAAGCCCCGCTCCGAGTCCAGCTCGCCCATCAGCGACTGGAGTTCGGTGACGTCCCGGAGTGTCACGACCGTGCCCCGGTGTTCACCGCCCGACACCGGGGAGGTGTTCACCACCAGCACCCGGGACGCGGTCAGGTGCACCTCGTCGACCCGGGGCTCCGAGGACAGCAGGGCGCCCGTCAGCGGGGCCGGCAGGCCCAGGTCGGCCACCGAGCGGCCGACCACCTCCTCCTCCGGGCCCACCCCCAGCAGCTCCCGTCCGCCGTCGTTGATCAGCGCGATCCGGTACCGGCCGTCCAGCATCAGCAGGCCTTCCCGGACCGCGTGCAGCGCCGCCTGGTGGTAGTCGTGCATCCGGCTCAGTTCGGTGGCGTTCATGCCGTGGGTGTGGCGGCGGAGCCGGGCGTTGATCACGTACGTGCCGACCGCGCCCAGCAGCAGGGCCACGCCCGCCACCCCGAGCAGGGCGGTGACCTGGTCCTGGACCCGGGCGCTGATCGTCTCCACCTTGATGCCGGCGCTCACCAGGCCGACGATCCGGCCGTTGTCCGAGATGGGGGTCACCGCGCGGACGGACGCGCCGAGCGTGCCGGTGTAGGTCTCGGTGAAGGTGCGGCCGTGCTGGGCGGGACCGATGTTGCCGAGGAAGCGTTTGCCGATCTGGTTCTGGTCGGGGTGGGTCCAGCGGATGCCGGACGGGTTCATGATCGTCACGAAGTCGACGTTGGCGTCCCGCATGACCTGGAGGGCGTACGGCTCCAGCCGGGCGGTGGGGTGGGGGGTGCGGATCGCCTCGCGGACCGAGGGGGAGTCGGCGATCGACCGGGCCACCGCCGTGGCCTGCCGGGCGGCGGCGTCCTCGGCCTGCCGCTGGTCGCTGACGTAGGTGAACAGCGCGTACCCGGCCACGACGACCGCTATCAGCACGGCCTGCATGGCGAACAGCTGGCCGGCCAGGCTCCGGGGCCGCGGGAGGGTGGGGACGCGCATGTCAGCAGTGTGCCTCTCCGGTTAAGTGTGAACTAAATGAACGGAAGGGTGACCGCCCTCACAGGCCGGGAGATAGTCACGGCATTCCTCAAAACGCCCGGACGTGAGCCGCACGCCGGTTGTTCACCGACGAAGACGTCAAGGAGGGCAGTCGTGGCCGCCAGTACTCCCGATACGGCACCTGCCGCACCCCGCGTGAAGCGGGACCGGACCCACTACCTGTACATCGCCGTCATCGTGGCGGTCGCGCTCGGCATCGGGGTGGGGCTGATCTGGCCCGATGCCGCGGTGGAGCTGAAGCCGCTCGGCACCGGGTTCGTGAACCTGATCAAGATGATGATCTCGCCGATCATCTTCTGCACGATCGTGCTCGGCATCGGATCCGTGCGGAAGGCCGCCAAGGTCGGCGCCGTCGGCGGCATCGCCCTCGGCTACTTCCTCGTGATGTCGCTCGTCGCGCTCGCCATCGGGCTCGTCGTCGGCAACGTGCTGCACCCGGGCGACGGGCTGCACATCACCAACGCCATCAAGGCGACCGGACACGACCAGGTGTCCCCGGACGCCCTGCCGCCCGTCGACTTCGTGCTGTCGATCATCCCGACCACGTTCGTCTCCGCCTTCACCGAGGGCCAGGTGCTCCAGACGCTGCTGGTGGCCCTGCTCGCCGGGTTCGCGCTCCAGGCCATGGGCTCGGCCGGACAGCCGGTGCTGCGCGGCATCGAGCACATCCAGCGGCTCGTGTTCCGCATCCTGTCCATGGTGATGTGGGCGGCGCCCATCGGTGCGTTCGGTGCCATCGCGGCGGTGGTCGGTTCGGCCGGCATCGACGCCCTCAAGAGCCTCGCCGTGCTGATGCTCGGCTTCTACGTCACCTGCTTCCTGTTCGTCTTCGTCGTGCTCGGCGCGCTGCTCCGCGTCGTCGCGGGTCTGAACGTCTTCTCCCTGCTCAAGTACCTCGCCCGGGAGTTCCTGCTGATCCTGTCGACGTCCTCGTCGGAGTCCGCCCTGCCGCGGCTGATCGCGAAGATGGAGCACCTGGGCGTCAGCCGGCCGGTCGTCGGCATCACCGTGCCGACCGGGTACTCGTTCAACCTGGACGGCACGATGATCTACATGACCATGGCGTCGCTGTACATCGCGGACGCGCTGGGCACGCCGATGTCGATCGGTGAGCAGATCCCGCTGCTGCTCTTCCTGCTGCTGGCCTCCAAGGGCGCGGCCGGTGTCAGCGGTGCGGGCCTCGCCACGCTGGCCGGCGGCCTGCAGTCGCACAAGCCGGCGCTGGTGGACGGGGTCGGTCTGATCGTCGGCATCGACCGCTTCATGAGCGAGGCGCGGGCGCTGACGAACTTCGCGGGCAACGCGGTCGCGACGGTGCTGGTCGGCACCTGGACCAAGGAGATCGACACGGTCCGGGTGCGGCGGGTGCTGGCCGGGGAGCTGCCGTTCGACGAGACCACGCTGCTGGACGAGGACGGGACCGGGGCGGAGGAGCTTCCCGAGCCCCGGCAGGACGGCGAGAAGGAACTCGCCAAGGCCTGATCAACCCCGGAGTTCCGGACGCCCGGCCCCGCCTGAACCCGGGCCGGGCGTCCGGTCACCGCGCCGGGCGTGCCAAGGCTCCCCGTGACCCAGCCGCCCGGACACTCCCCATTGCTACGACACCTCGGCCACCAGCTCGGTGGCCCGTGAGGCGGGTACGCCCGCCGCGGTCAGGACGGCGACCGTGGCGGAGCGGCCCGCCTCCTGCGCTGCCAGGAGCCCGTCGTTCACCGCCTCCATCACCGCGAACAGCATCTGCTCGTGCACGTACGCGAGGGCCGGCGCGGGCAGCGGGGAGCTGAAGGCGCCTTCGTCCAGGCCGCGCTGGAGGAGGCGGATCTTGTTCTCGCGCAGGGGCGCGAGGCGTTCGCGGATGCCCTGCACGGTGACCGTGCGCTGGGCCAGGGCGATCAGCAGCCGGTAGCGGTCGGCGACCGGCCACAGGGCGAGCACCGAGCGGGCCACCGCCTCCGCCGGGTCGGTCACCGCGGCGCCGGCCCGGGAGTCGGCGTCCGCCAGCGCCTCCACGGCTCCGTCCACCAGCGTGCTGATCAGCGCCTCCCGGCTGGGGAAGTGGCCGTAGACCGTCCGTCGGACGACGCCTGCCGCGCGCGCGATCTGGTCCATGGAGGCGTCCGGATCGCGCAGGAGTTCGGTGAGGGCGACGTCGAGGATGCGGCGCCGGTTGGCGTCGGCGCGGCTGGTGTTACCCGTGGTCATGGCGGTCATTGTGCCTCCCCGGAGCCTTCCGGGCGTCTTCCGGTCGACTTGCACAGTGCTGTGCAGCGTCGTACATTGCACATGGTTGTGCAATTGCACGCCATTGTGCAAGTCCTGTCGCGCACCCGAGGAAGGCGACCCCTGCCATGCGACTCGTCATGACCGAACCGGTCGAAAGGATGGACCGCCCCTACGCCCGGCGGTGGTGGGCGCTGCTGGTGCTGTGCCTCAGCCTGCTGATCATCGTGATGGCGAACACCGCCCTCACGGTCGCGGCGCCCGACATGACCCGGGACCTCGGGCTGTCCAGCGCCGACCTGCAGTGGGTGATCGACGGCTACACCGTCCCCTACGCCGCGCTGATGCTGCTGCTCGGCGCGATCGGCGACAAGTACAGCCGGCGCGGGGCGCTCGTCCTCGGCCTGGTGGTCTTCGGCGGCGGGGCCGTCTTCGGGTACCTCGCCGACAGCGCGGCGACCGTCATCGCGGCCCGCGCCGTGATGGGCGTGGGCGCCGCGCTGATCATGCCCGCCACCCTGTCCCTGCTGGCCGCGACCTTCCCGCGCGCCGAGCGGGCCAAGGCGATCACGCTGTGGACCGCCACCGCCGGGCTCGCCATCGCCGCCGGACCGGTCGTCGCCGGCGCCCTGCTGCGCGACCACGGCTGGTCCTCGACCTTCCTGATCAACGTGCCCGTCGCGGCCGTCGCGATCGTCGCCGCCTTCGTCCTCGTCCCGCCCTCGCGGGCCGGCCACCACGACCGGATCGACTACGTCGGCGGGCTGCTGTCGGTGCTCTGGACCGGCGCGCTCGTCTACATGATCATCGAGGGCCCGCACTTCGGCTGGGGCGCCAAGGCCGTCGGGGCGGCCGTCGCCGCCGGGCTCGGCCTGGTCGCCTTCGTCCTGTGGGAGCTGCGCCACCCGCGCCCGATCCTGGACGTGCGCCGCTTCACCGGCCGCCGGTTCGCCGGCTCCAACCTCGCCGTCGCCCTGTTCTTCCTCGCCGTCTTCGGCGCCTTCTACTACCTCACCCAGCACCTCCAGTTCGTCCTCGGCTACGACGCCCTCCAGACCGGTGTGCGCATGCTGCCGCTCGCCGGCGCCGTCTTCGCCGGCTCGGCCCTGACCGGCTGGCTCACCCCGCACCTCGGCATGAAGTGGACCGTCAGCGCCGGCATGGTCGGCGGCACGACCGCGCTCGCCCTGCTCACCCGCGTGGACGCGGGCTCCACCTACGGCGACTTCGTGGCGCCCCTGATCATCCTGGGCCTCGCCATCGGCCTCGCCCTCTCACCCTGCACCGACGCCATCATGGGCGCGTTCCCGGAGTCCGAGCTGGGCGTCGGCGGCGCCGTCAACGACACCTCGCTGGAGCTGGGCGGCTCGCTCGGCATCGCCCTCCTCGGCTCGCTGCTCGCCACCTCCTACGGCGACCACCTGGCCGACGCCACCGCCGGCAGCAAGCTCCCGGCGAGCGCGCTGGACACCGCCCAGGACTCGGTCGGCGCCGGGTACGCCGTCGCGCAGGGCATCGGTGAGAAGGCGCAGCAGGCCGCGGCGCGGGCCCAGCAGGCGAGTGACCCGCAGCAGGCCGCCCAGCTCAAGCAGCAGGCCGGTGAGCTGGCCGCCGGCGCCCGGCAGATGGCCGACGCGGTGGGCTCCGCCTTCTCCGACGCGGTCGCCCGCACCAGTTTCGTCGGGGCGGTGATCCTCGGCGTCGGGACCGTCCTGGTGGCCGTCCTGCTGCCGCGCCGCGAGGCCGGCACGCCTGAGGCCGCGACCGAGGAGAAGGAGCTGGTGGACAGCGCGGCCGGCTGACCGCCTCCCGCACCCCTCCGCCGACGTGCCGCTCCGGAGCGACCGGAACGGCACGTTCGCGTACGGCGTCCGTACGGGTGGTGATGATCCGACTGTGGAGGCACGGGGCATGAAGATCGACTGGGACCGGCGGACCTGCGCGCGCAAGGGCCATGTGACCTACGCGCCCGACGACCCCCGGCTGCGGATCCGGCTGCACGCGCAGACCGCGCTCGGCGAGGTCTGGCGGTGTCTGCGCTGCGGTGACTTCGTGCTCGGCGAGCCACGCGGCTCGGGGCCGGCCGCCGACGCGCCGCTGGTACCGCGCGGCAAGGTGCTCCGGGACCTGTTCGTCCTGCGCTTCCTCGCCGTCGAGCGGGCGGTGCGCGGGGTGTTCATCGTGCTGGTCGCGGTCGCGGTGTGGAAGTTCAGCAACAGCCAGGACGCGGTGCGCCGCCTGTTCGACGAGTACCTGGACGTCTTCCGGCCGGTCTTCCGGCACTTCCACTACGACCTGGACCACTCGCCGGTCGTCGGTTCCGTCCAGAAGGCGTTCGGCTACCGGCACTCCACCCTGCTGCTGGTCGCCGGACTGCTGCTGGCCTACGCGCTGATCGAGCTGATCGAGGCGGTCGGCCTCTGGTACGCCAAGCGCTGGGCGGAGTACCTGACGGTGGTCGCGACGGCCGCCTTCCTCCCGCTGGAGATCTACGAACTCACCGAGCACGTCAGCTGGCTGAAGATCGCCACGCTCGTGCTCAACATCCTCGCGGTCCTCTACATCGCCCTGACCAAGCGCCTCTTCGGGCTGCGCGGGGGCCGCCGGGCGTTCGAGGAGGAACGGCACAGCGCGTCGCTGATGGAGGTGGAGGAGTCGGCGGGCGCGGTGCACGCACCGCTGTAGACCAGGCCCCGCCCAGCAAAAAATCCCCTGAGCAATTGCGCTCGGGGGATTGCTGTGCGTATATTCAGTGATTCGTGACTTCATTTCCGAGGAGCCACGAAGTAATTTACTGAGCACAGTATATCCGGGCGGGAGCGGAATTGTCAAACACCGACTTTCCAGACGATGAAATCCGGAACGAGCAGGAATTCATCGACGGACTGTACGCGCGCGTGGACGTGCTGCGCGGCGAGGCCGAGACCTCCGTCGCCGACGCGCTCGCCCAGGGCGACAAGCCCATGCAGGCCCGGCTGGAGCGGGACATCCTGGTCGCCGAGCGCTCGGGGCTGCTCGCCGCGCTGAACGCCGTCGACGGCTCGCTCTGCTTCGGCCGGATCGACCTCGCCGACGGCACGAAGCACCACATCGGCCGGATCGGGCTGCGCGAGGACGACGCCGAGCGCACGCCGGTCCTCATCGACTGGCGGGCCGACGTCGCCCGCCCCTTCTACCTGGCCACCGGCCACACCCCGATGGGCCTGCGCCGCCGCCGGCACATCGCCTCCGAGGGCCGGACCGTCACCTCCCTGCACGACGAGATCCTCGACCTCGGCGACGCCACCCGCACCGGGCACGAGGACCCGAGCGGCGACGCCGTCCTGCTGGCCGCGCTGAACTCCGCCCGCACCGGCCGGATGAGCGACATCGTGCAGACCATCCAGGCCGACCAGGACCGCATCATCCGGGCGCCGCACCGGGGCGTGCTGGTCGTGGAGGGCGGACCCGGCACCGGCAAGACCGCGGTGGCCCTGCACCGCGCCGCCTATCTGCTGTACGAGCACCGGGACCTGCTGGCCCGGCGCGCGGTCCTCATCGTCGGCCCGAACCCGGCCTTCCTCGGCTACATCGGCGAGGTGCTGCCCTCCCTCGGCGAGACCGGGGTGCTGCTGGCCACGGTCGGCGAGCTGTTCCCCGGCGTGAAGGCCACCGCCGCCGACACCCCGGAGGCCGCCGCCGTCAAGGGCCGCGCCGCCATGGCCGACGTGCTCGCCGCCGTCGTCCGCGACCGGCAGGCCCTGCCCGACCCGGTCATCGCGATCGAGCACGACCGCGAGGTGCTCATGCTGGACGACGGCCTGGTGAACGTCGCCCGCGAGCGCACCCGCGCCGCCAAGCTGCCCCACAACGTCGCCCGCGAGTACTTCGAGGGGCACATCCTCAACACGCTCACCGAGCTGTACGCCGAGCGCGTGGGCACCGACCCCTACGACGGCAGCAGCCTGCTCGACGCCTCCGACATCACCCAGATCCGCGACGAACTCGCCGAGAACCCCGAGGTCTGGGACGCCATCGACCAGCTCTGGCCCCGGATCACCCCGCAGCGGCTGGTCGCCGACTTCCTCGCCGAGCCCGACGGCCACCTGCCGAAGGAGGACGCCGACGCGATCCGCCGCCCGGTGACCCGCGCCTGGACCGTCGCCGACGTGCCCCTGCTCGACGAGGCGGCCGAACTCCTCGGCGAGGACGACCGGGTGGCGCGGGCCCGCGCCGAACGCGAACGCGAGACGCAGGTGGCCTACGCCCAGGGCGTGCTGGACGTCTCCTACGCCTCCCGGACCTACGAGTTCGAGGACAAGGAGGCCGACGACCCGGACGCCTCCGAGGTGCTGTCCGCGCACGACATCATCGACGCCGAGCGGTTCGCCGAGCGGCAGGAGGAGGCCGACCACCGCAGCGCCGCCGAGCGGGCCGCCGCCGACCGCACCTGGGCGTTCGGGCACATCATCGTGGACGAGGCGCAGGAACTGTCGCCGATGGCCTGGCGGCTGCTGATGCGGCGCAGCCCGACCCGCTCGATGACCCTGGTCGGGGACCCCGCCCAGACGGCGGAGGCGGCCGGCGTCGGCTCCTGGGCGGACATCCTCACGCCCTACGTCGAGGACCGCTGGGAGCACACCCGGCTGGGCGTCAACTACCGCACCCCCGCGGAGATCATGGAGCTGGCGGCGGCCGTCGTCCGCGCCGAGAACCCCGACTTCGCACCGCCCAGCTCCGTCCGCTCCACCGGTGAGCGCCCCTGGGTGCGGCGGGTGGCCGACGACCTGCCCGGCGCGGTCGCCAAGGCGGTCGCCGAGCTCACTCCGGCGGAGGGCCGGCTCGCGGTGATCGCCCCGCGCCACCTGCACCGGGCCCTCGCCGCCCGCCTGGACGGCGTCACGGCCGGCGCCGAGCCGGACCTGACGCGGACGGTCGTCCTGCTCGACCCGCGGCAGTCCAAGGGCCTCGAATTCGACTCCGTCCTGGTGGTGGAGCCGGGCGCCTACGGCACGAGCGACCTGTACGTCGCCCTGACCCGGGCCACCCAGCGGCTCGGCGTGCTCTACACGGACGAACTCCCGCAGGCGCTCGCCACGGGCGTCACCGTGTCGTAGCGGTCGCGGCGGGGCTGCCCCCGGCCGTCGGCGGGGCCGACGGCGGTGGGTAGCTCGGGTGCAGCGTGGCGGACAGCGGGGGCAGCTCCGCGCACAGCGCTGTCGGGAACCGCGGAACCCTGCGCCGGACCGCCGCGCAGCCTCCGGCGGCGGTCTCGAAGACCGGCTTCCAGCCGGAGCGCTCCGCCCGGAAGAACCAGCGGTCGCCCAGCCGGGAGGAGCACGCGGGGTTCTCGTCGCCGGAGTCGCACGCCGGGCCGGTGCGCCAGGAGAAGTCCAGGACCAGCCACCTGCCGTCGCAGTGCTCGGCGTCCCGGTAGGCGTGCATCGGCGCGCCGGCCGCGATCAGGGCCTGGTCGTAGGAGGCGGGGGTGCAGCCGGCGGCCGGCGGATGGCAGCCGAGGCGCCCGCACATCCGCAGGGCGGGCGGTTTCGCGCCGTCAGCGGTGAACACCGTGTCGTTGTCGACCACCAGTTCCCGGTCGCCCAGCGGCTTCGGCAGCCGTACCCGGGCCGTGGCCGTCGTCTCCCCGACGCATCCCGAACGCGGGTCGAGGGAGGGGGAGGTGAAACTGATCTGGACGTGCACGGTGCCCGGCACGGTGCCGTACTCGGCGTCGGTGTCGACCGCCTTGAGGTTCCGCACGCAGGGGTGCTCGCCGCTGGGCACCTGGGCGTCGATGCTCACCGTGCGGTGGTCGGCGCCGATCCGGGCGGCCGCGATCCGGGAGGGCGCGGTGAGGGTCCACGGGATCGGCCCGGTCGCCGTGGCGGACGCTCCCCGCCCCGCCACGTGCGTGCCGCAACCGCTCAGCAGGAGAGCGGCCACGGCACACAGCAGGGCGGTCAGTGCTCTGTGCAGCCGCACGTGCCTCAGTCCCCCCGTGCTCCGCCGAAGACGTGCGGCCACTACAGGCCGCGCACCACCCGGTCAGGCCGGGCGGAGCCACACCGTCGCCAGCGGGGGCAGGGTCAGCCGGATGCTCGCCGGGCGGCCGTGCCAGGGCTGGGACTCGGGTTTGACGACGTCCGGCCGGGTGACGTCGCTGCCGCCGTAGCGGGCCGCGTCGGTGTTGAGGACCTCCACCCAGGCCGGCACGTCCTCCGGCACCCCGAGGCGGTAGTCGTGGCGCACCACCGGAGCCAGGTGGGAGACGGCGAGCAGGGGGGTGCCCTCGGCGTCGTGGCGCAGGAACGCGAAGACGTTGTCGTCCGCCGCGTCCCCGGTGATCCACTCGAAGCCCGCCGGGTCGGTGTCCCGCTGCCACAGCGCCTGCGTGGCCCGGTAGACCGCGTTCAGGTCCCGGACGAGGTCCCGCACGCCCCGGTGGTCCGCCTCGGCGCCGTACGCCGGGTCGAGCAGCCACCAGTCGGGGCCGTGCGCCTCGGACCACTCGGCTCCCTGGGCGAACTCCTGCCCCATGAAGAGGAGTTGCTTGCCGGGGTGGGCCCACATGAAGCCCAGGTAGGCACGCAGGTTCGCGCGCTGCTGCCACCAGTCGCCGGGCATCTTCGACACCAGGGACCGCTTGCCGTGGACGACCTCGTCGTGGGAGATCGGCAGGACGTAGTTCTCGCTGTAGGCGTACACCATCGAGAACGTCATCTCGTGGTGGTGGTACGCGCGGTGCACGGGGTCGTGGCTCATGTACTGGAGCGAGTCGTGCATCCAGCCCATGTTCCACTTCAGTCCGAAGCCGAGCCCGCCGAAGCCGCTCGGGCCCCGGTGGTGGGTGGGGCGGGTGACGCCGTCCCAGGCCGTGGACTCCTCGGCGACGGTCACCACGCCCGGGCAGCGCCGGTACACGGTGGCGTTCATCTCCTGAAGGAAGGCCACCGCGTCCAGGTTCTCCCGGCCGCCGTGCTCGTTCGGCGTCCACTGGCCCGGCTCGCGCGAGTAGTCCAGGTAGAGCATCGAGGCGACCGCGTCGACGCGGAGCCCGTCGATGTGGAACTCCTCGCACCAGTACACCGCGTTCGCGACGAGGAAGTTGCGCACCTCGCGCCGTCCGAAGTCGAACTCCAGCGTGCCCCAGTCGGGATGGGCGGCCCGCAGCGGGTCGTGGTGCTCGTACAGCGGCCGCCCGTCGAACTCCGCGAGTGCCCAGTCGTCGCGCGGGAAGTGCGCCGGCACCCAGTCCATCAGCACCCCGATGCCGGCCTGGTGCAGCTTGTCCACCAGGTACTTGAAGTCGTCGG
Organism: Streptomyces sp. NPDC004658; assembly: GCF_040609555.1. Taxonomy (NCBI): domain Bacteria; kingdom Bacillati; phylum Actinomycetota; class Actinomycetes; order Kitasatosporales; family Streptomycetaceae; genus Streptomyces; species Streptomyces sp. NPDC004658. Next base: position 5,002 of record NZ_JBEXKG010000052.1, on the reverse strand, counting down.
GGGTGCCGAGCCGGGCCGTCGGCGCGTAGAAGCCGGTGACCTGGTAGCCCCAGGAACCGCCGAAGGGATGCTCGGCGACCGGCATCAGCTCGACATGGGTGAAGCCCATCTCCGAGACGTACGCGGGCAGCTGCTCGGCCAGCTGCCGGTACGTGAGGCCGGGGCGCCAGGAGGCCAGGTGCACCTCGTACACGGAGAAGGGGGCCTCGTGCACCGGGGTGTCCCCGCGCCGGGCCATCCACTCCGCGTCACCCCACTCGTGGTGCGAGGCGTGCACGATCGAGGAGGTGGCGGGCGGGACCTCGGTACGGCGGGCCAGCGGGTCGGCGCGCAGGGTGCGTGAGCCGTCCGGGCGGGTGATCTCGAACTTGTACAGCTCGCCCTCGCCGATCCCCGGCACGAACAGTTCCCAGACCCCGGTGCCGCCGAGCGAGCGCATCGGGAAGCCGGTGCCGTCCCAGAAGTTGAACCCGCCGGTGACCCGCACGCCCCGCGCGTTCGGCGCCCACACCGCGAACCGGGTGCCGGTGACGCCCTGGTGGGTGGTGACGTGCGCGCCGAGCGCCTGCCACAGCTGCTCGTGCCGGCCCTCCCCGATCAGATGCAGGTCCAGCTCGCCGAGGGTGGGCAGGAAACGGTAGGCGTCCTCGGTCTCGTGCACCGTGCCGTCGTACGTCACCAGCAGCCGGTAGACGGGCACCTCGGTGAGCGGGAGCAGGCCGGAGAAGAAGCCGTCGCCGTCGTCGTGCAGCTTGGCCCGCAGCTCGCCCGAGACCACGGTGACCCCCTGGGCGTGCGGGCGGAAGGCGCGGAAGGCGACCCCGCCCGGCACCGGGTGCGCGCCCAGCACGGAGTGCGGATCGTGATGGGTGCCGTGGAGCAGGCGTTCGCGGTCGCCGGCGTCGACGGCCGGGGACACGGCGACCTCCGCACGGGGTGCCGCCGCCTGCGCCGGGACCGCCACGGCGGACGCCGGTGCCTGCGGCGGGGCGTCCGCGGCGGGCGGCGGCGTCTGCGCGGGGATCTCCTGGGCCGGCGGCTTCCTGCCGGCGGTCTCCTTCCTGGCCGCGGATTCCTTCTTGGCCTTGGTTCCCTTGTGGGCCTTGGATTCCTTGTGTCCCTTGGGGGTCACGGACGAGCCTCCTGGTCGGGCAGGGCGAGGCGGCGCACCGCGCTCAGCGGTACGGGGAGCCAGTCGGGCCGGTGCCGGGCCTCGTAGACGACCTCGTAGACCGCCTTGTCGGTCTCGTAGGCCCGCAGCAGCACCGGATCGGTTCGTGGATCGCGGCCGGCCACCTCCGCGTATCCGGAGCAGTAGGCGGCCCGGCAGGTGTGCGCCCAGTCCGGGGCGGGCGGGGTCGCCGAGTGGGCCGCGTAGTCGAAGGAGCGGAGCATCCCCGCGATGTCCCGCACCGGCGGCTGCGGCATGCGCCGCTCGGCCAGCGGCCGGGCCGGTTCGCCCTCGAAGTCGATCAGCGACCACGCGCCGGACGGCGAGCGCAGGCACTGGCCGAGGTGCAGATCGCCGTGGACGCGCTGGGCGGTCCAGGTGCGGCCCTCGGCGGCGAGCGTGCCGAGCGCCTCGTACGCCGAGCGCAGCCCGCGTTCGTACGGCCGCAGCGCCGGCACCGCCTGCACGGCGGCGGCCAGCCGCTCGGTCATGCCGTCGACCAGCAGCTCCAGCTGGGCGTGGCCGAGGGTGACCGTCGGCAGGGCCCGGGCGAGCGCGGTGTGCACCTCGGCGGTGGCCCGGCCCAGCGCGCGGGCCTCGGCGGCGAAGTCCTCGCCCTTGGCCAGTTCGCGCAGCGCCAGCTCCCAGCCGTCGGCCGCGCCGCTCACGAACGGCTGGAGCACGGCCAGGACGTAGGTGTCCGCCGCCACTTCGGCGTGCAGCCAGGCGGTCGGCGCGGGCACCCGGGGGCAGCCCTCGCGGGCCAGGGCGAGGGGGAGCTCCAGATCGGGGTTGACGCCGGGCACCACCCGGCGCAGCAGCTTCAGAATGAACGTATCTCCGTAGACCACCGACGAGTTGGACTGCTCGGCGGTCATCAGCCGGGCCACGAGCCCGGCCCGGATCTCCTGCGCCGGGTCCCGTTCGAAGCGCAGCCCGCCGATGCGGGCCTGGGTGCGCAGGGCCTCCAGGAGCACCTCGGCGGGCCGGGTGTCGTACAGGGCCTCGTACACCGTGCGTCCGGCGAGCGGGCCCTCGGAAACATGTCCGATGAGCGCGGGCGCCAGCCGGGGCGGCAGCGCCTCGCGCACGCCTATGAGGAGCTGGTAGCAGTCTCCGGGGTGCGGCGGGGCGCCCGGCACGGCGGGCTGGTGGACGCGTACCAGCAGGTGGTAGAGGCCCAGCCGGCCGTCGGGCGGCAGCAGTTCGGTGACGGACACGGGGGTGAACCCGGTGACCGGGCGGCCCTTGCCCGCGAACCAGCGCTGCCGGGGCAGCCAGGCGCGCAGCAGGGGGTCGAGCGAGGCGAGGAGTGAACCGGTGGTGCCGGAAGAGGTGACCGTTTCCGCCATGGGCGTCACGTCCTTTCCCCGGGGGTCGTCGGGGTGTTACTGATGCGTGCCCCGGGTGGGGCGGTGGAAACGCCGCACCGCCCCACAGGGCCTCGCTACACGGGTTCCCGGCGCAGCCGGAACCAGTAGAAGCCGTGTCCCGCGAGGGTGAGCAGGTACGGCAGCTCGCCGATCGCCGGGAAGCGGACCCCGCCGAACAGCTCGACGGGGTGCCGCCCGCCGAACCGGCTGAGGTCCAGCTCCGTGGGCTGGGCGAAGCGGGAGAAGTTGTGGACGCACAGCACGAGGTCGTCCTCGTACTCGCGCAGGAAGGCGAGCACCGCCGGGTTCGACGACGGCAGCTCGGTGTAGGACCCCAGTCCGAAGGCAGGATTCTGCTTGCGGATCTCGATCATGCGGCGGGTCCAGTGCAGCAGGCTGGAGGGTGAGGCCATGGACGCCTCGACGTTGGTGACCTGGTAGCCGTAGACCGGGTCCATGATCGCGGGCAGGAACAGGCGTCCCGGGTCACAGGACGAGAAGCCGGCGTTGCGGTCGGGGGTCCACTGCATGGGGGTGCGGACGGCGTCGCGGTCGCCGAGCCAGATGTTGTCGCCCATGCCGATCTCGTCGCCGTAGTACAGGATCGGCGAGCCGGGCAGGGAGAGCAGCAGGGCGGTGAACAGCTCGATCTGGTTGCGGTCGTTGTCGAGCAGCGGCGCGAGGCGGCGGCGGATGCCGATGTTGGCGCGCATCCGCGGGTCCTTGGCGTACTCCGCCCACATGTAGTCGCGTTCCTCGTCGGTGACCATCTCGAGGGTCAGCTCGTCGTGGTTGCGCAGGAAGATGCCCCACTGGCAGCCGGACGGGATCGCGGGGGTCTTGGCGAGGATCTCGGAGACCGGGTAGCGGGATTCGCGCCGTACGGCCATGAAGATGCGCGGCATGACGGGGAAGTGGAACGCCATGTGGCACTCGTCGCCGCCGGCCCGGAAGTCACCGAAGTAGTCGACGACGTCCTCGGGCCACTGGTTGGCCTCCGCCAGCAGCACCTTGTCGGGGTACTGGGCGTCGATCTCCTTGCGCACCCGCTTCAGGAACTCGTGGGTCGCCGGCAGGTTCTCGCAGTTGGTGCCCTCCTGCTGGTACAGGTAGGGCACCGCGTCCAGCCGGAACCCGTCGATGCCGAGATCCAGCCAGAACTTCAGCGCGGAGATCATCTCCTCCTGCACGGCCGGGTTCTCGTAGTTCAGGTCCGGCTGGTGCGAGAAGAAGCGGTGCCAGTAGTACTGCTTGCGTACCGGGTCGTACGTCCAGTTGGAGACCTCGGTGTCGACGAAGATGATCCGGGCGTCCTGGTACTGCTTGTCGTCGTCGGCCCAGACGTAGTAGTCCCCGTACGGACCGTCCGGATCGCGCCTCGACTCCTGGAACCACGGGTGCTGGTCGCTGGTGTGGTTCATGACGAAGTCGATGATCACGCGCATGCCGCGCTGGTGGGCGGCGTCCACGAACTCCACGAAGTCGGCGAGGTCGCCGAACTCCGGCAGGACGGCGGTGTAGTCGGAGACGTCGTAACCGCCGTCCCGCAGCGGCGACTTGAAGAACGGCGGCAGCCACAGGCAGTCCACGCCGAGCCACTGCAGGTAGTCGAGCTTGGCGGTCAGGCCCTTCAGGTCGCCGACGCCGTCGCCGTTGCTGTCCTGGAAGGAGCGGACCAGGACCTCGTAGAAGACGGCGCGTTTGAACCACTCCGGGTCCCGGTCCTTGGCGGGTGTGTCCTCGAAGGTGTCCGGAACGGGCTCATTGACGATCATATTGTGGGTGACCCTCCGATCTGCGGGGTGGACGGTCGCAGGACGGTGAAGACGTGCGCGGGCCTATGACCCGGTTCGAGGCGCACATAGTTGGCCCTGCCCCAGTAGTAGGTCTCGCCGGTGAGCTGATCGCACACCGGCACGGACTCGTGCCAGTCCAGGCCGAGTTGCGGCATGTCCAACGAGACCGTGGCCTCCTGGGTGTGGTGGGGGTCGAGGTTCACGACCACCAGAACCGTGTTCGATCCGCTCCGCTTCGAGTAGGCGATCACCGCGTCCTTGTCGGTGTGGTGGAAGTGCAGATCGCGCAGCTGTCGCAGGGCCGGCTGCTGCCGCCGGACGGTGTTGAGTTTCGTGATGAGGGGGGCGATGGTGCGCCCCTCGCGTTCGGCGGCCTCCCAGTCGCGGGGTTTGAGCTGGTACTTCTCGGAGTCCAGGTACTCCTCACCGCCCTCCCTGAGCGGGGTGTTCTCGCACAGTTCGTAGCCGGAGTAGATGCCCCAGGCGGGGGAGAGGGTGGCGGCGAGCACGGCGCGGACCTCGAAGGCGGGGCGTCCGCCGTGCTGGAGGTAGGCGTGCAGGATGTCAGGGGTGTTGGCGAAGAAGTTCGGCCGCATCCAGGCCGCCGCCTCACCCGACAGCTCGGTCAGGTACTCGGTCAGCTCCTGCTTGGTGTTGCGCCA
>NZ_JBEXKG010000051.1:0-47987 GCF_040609555.1 Streptomyces sp. NPDC004658 | reverse complement strand
GGATCAGGCCGTGGTCGTGGCAGTGGTCCCAGAACGCGGCCGGCTCCGGGCACAGGTCGCACCGGTAGGCGCGGGCAGGCGGGCGGTAGCGCGGGGGAGCCGTCGGCACCTGCGCCCCCGGACCGTGCGCGCCAAGGTGGTCAGCCTCCTGATGGTGCCTGTCGTCTCCCTGCTCGCCCTCTGGGCGTACGCCACCGTCACCACCGCCCAGGACGTCGCCCGGCTGCGCCAGTCGCAGCGGGTCGACGCCGAACTGCGCACCCCGGTGGCCGCGGCCGTCACCGCGTTGCAGGCCGAGCGCACCGCGGCCGTCCGCTTCGCCACGGATCCGCGGGCCGTCGACGGCGGCGATCTGGAAGACCTCGCCGCCCGCACCGACCGGGCCGTGGACCGGCTGCGGCTCGGCCGGAACAGCACGGTCGCCGACAGCCAGGAACTGCCCGCCGGCGTCTCCAAACGCCTCGATGCCTTCGTCACCGGCGCCGAGCACCTCAGCACCCTGAGAACAGCCGTACGGGGCCACAGGAGAGGCTGGGACGAGGCGTACACGCAGTACACGAAGACCATAGGCGCCGGCTTGGCGGTCGACGGTGCCCTCACCGGCATCCAGCAGTCCGACGTCGCCTCCGACGCGCGCGTGCTGCTCGAATTCTCCCGCGCCGCCGAAGCGCTGGCCCAGGAGGACGCCCTGCTGGGCAGCGCGCGGACCGCCGGAACCCTGCGGGGAGAGCAGCTGCGGCTCTTCAGCGCCGCCGTCGCCACGCGCCGTGCCCTCACCGAGACCGCCGTCGACGATCTGCCCGCCGCCCAGCGCACCGCCTGGCGGGATCTGACCGCCGCCGGTTCCTACACCGCCCTGGGCGCCGCCGAGGACCGCCTGCTCGCCGCGGGTCCGGGCGCCAGAGTCTCCGACACGGCGCCGCAGGCCTCCTGGGGCGCCGCCCACGCGCGCGTGCAGGACGGCATGCGGACCATCGCGGCAGCCGCGGGCCGTGCCGTCGCCGGCCGCGCCGACCCGGTCACCCGCGGCCTGCTCAGCCCGGCCGGGGCCGCCGTACTCCTCGGACTCGCCGCCGTCGCCGCCTCCCTCGTCATCTCCGTCCGCATCGGACGGGCTCTCGTGGTCGAACTCGTGAGCCTGCGCAACGACGCGCTGGACATCGCCCGCCGCAAACTCCCGGAAGCCATGCGGAAACTGCGCGCGGGCGAGGAGATCGACGTACAGGCCGAGGCCCCCTCCGGACCGCCGGCCGAGGACGAGACCGGTCAGGTCGCAGAGGCCCTGACGACCGTGCACCGCGCCGCGCTGCGGGCCGCCGTGGAACGCGCCGAACTCGCCAGCGGCATCTCCGGTGTCTTCGTCAACCTGGCCCGCCGCAGCCAGGTCCTGGTCCACCGCCAGCTCAGCCTCCTGGACAGCATGGAGCGGCGCTCCGACGACCCCGACGAACTCAGCGACCTGTTCCGCCTCGACCACCTCACCACCCGGATGCGGCGCCACGCCGAGAGCCTGATCATCCTGTCCGGCGCCGCGCCGGGCCGGGCCTGGCGGATGCCGGTGTCCCTGACCAACGTCGTACGCGCCGCCGTGTCGGAAATCGAGGACTACGCGCGCGTGGAGGTGCGCCAGTTCCCCGAGGCGTACGTCATCGGCGCGGCCGTCGCCGACCTCACCCACCTGCTTGCCGAGCTCGTCGAGAACGCGGCCCAGTTCTCACCGCCCCACACGCGCGTGCGGGTGACCGGCGAACCCGTGGGCAACGGCTACGCCCTGGAGATCGAGGACCGGGGGCTCGGCATGGGCGCGGAGACCCTGGCCGAGGCCAACGGCCGCATCGAGCAGTCAGAGGCGCTGGACCTCTTCGACAGCGACCGACTCGGACTCTTCGTGGTCAGCCGGCTCGCCTCCCGGCACGCCATCAAGGTGCACCTGAGGACATCCCCGTACGGAGGCACCACCGCCGTGGTCCTGCTGCCCAAGGCCCTGCTGCACAGCGGGGCGGCCGAATCGTCCACCCGGCAGGGTGAACAGGCCATTCCTGATGAGGAACGCGCCTACGCGCGCGTGCCCGGCGCGACCTCGCCGCAGGAGGCCGCCGTCACCGCGTGGCCGGACCGGCCCGTCCTGGCGGTCACCGCACCCGGCCCGCACGGTGCCGAGCGGACACCGGGACCCCAGCACATCTCAGGGCCAGACGATGCTCGGGGCACCCGGTCGGCACCAGGCCCGGAAGGCACCGGCGCGGCGGCCCGCTCCCACGACACCGCCCATGAACCCCCGCCTCCCGGCGTCACCGCCTTGAGACTGCACCGCTCGCCGGACGACTCGGAGCGCTCCGACGATCTCCCGCGCCGTGTGCGCCAGGCGAGCCTCGCCCCGCAACTGCGCCACCAGCGCTCCGAAGAGCCGGCCGGGCAGCCCACCCGTCACGGCGACGACCGGCGCACCCCCGAACTCGTACGGGACCGCATGGCGGCATACCGCGACGGCTGGGCGCGCGGCGGTGGCAGGCAGCCCGGCCGCGGCGCCGCCCCGGATCCGGAAACGGGCAGTCACAGCAGCGAAGGAGACCCGGCATGATCCAGGACCCGACACCGAACACCGGCCAGCGGTCCGGCGAACTGGACTGGCTGCTCGACGACCTGGTGACGCGTGTGCGCGAGGTGCGGCACGCCGTCGTACTGTCCAATGACGGCCTGGCGGTCGGCGCCTCCACCGACCTCGCGCGGGAGGACGCCGAGCACCTCGCCGCCGTGGCGTCCGGCTTCAACAGCCTCGCCAAGGGCGCGGGACGGCACTTCGGAGCGGGCGGAGTGCGCCAGACCATGGTCGAGATGGACGACGCGTTCCTCTTCGTGGCCGCGGCCGGTGACGGCTCCTGCCTGGCCCTGCTCACCGCGGTCACGGCCGACATCGGGCTGGTCGCCTACGAGATGGCCCGGCTGGTCAAACAGGTTGGCGAGCACCTCTACACGGCGCCGCGCGTCGCGGCGCCGCCCGCCGCCGGATGAGCCGGGAAGGCGGCACGGATGACAGAGAACCCGACCGGCGGGCCGCGGGAGCCGGGCAGCCAGTGGTACGACGGCGAGGCGGGGCCGCTGGTCCGCCCGTACGCCATGACGGGTGGCCGCACCCAGCCCGGGCCGACCGGAGTGCGCTTCGACCTGATCGCACTCGTGACCCTCGATCCCGCAGCTCCGGCGCTGGACGACGACACCGCGCTCGGCCCCGAGCACCGGACGCTGATCGACCTGTGCCGTCCGGAGACGCAGTCCGTCGCCGAACTCGCCGCGGACGCGGACCTTCCGGTCGGCGTGGTCAGGGTGCTCCTGGGGGACCTGCTGGAACTCGGCTGCGTGACCATCAGCCGCCCCGTGCCCCCGGCACATCTGCCCGACGAGCGGATCCTGCGCGAGGTCATCGAGGGATTGCGAGCGCTGTAGATGGACGTCCCGACACCGCCGTACACCGCCCCGTGTCAGCATCTGAACGCCCGGCCGTGCCCCGGTCCGTCCGATCCGGGCACGTTGCGCCAACGATCGGGCCGCAGCCGCTCATATCAGGCGTACTTCGGTCCCCTCGCCCCGGCACGTGTCCGCGTTGTCATGATGCTGCCTTCACCCCCGGAGCACGCGGACGCCGGCCGCGGCCGGCCCTCCCGAGAGAAGTGATCATGGTCTCCGAGCACACCGACGCCATCGGCGACACCTCCGCCCTGGCGCTGAAGATACTGGTCGCCGGTGGTTTCGGCGTCGGCAAGACGACCCTGGTGGGGGCCGTCAGCGAGATCCGGCCGCTGCGCACCGAGGAACTGCTCAGCGAAGCGGGCCAACTGGTGGACGACACCGACGGGGTGGACCAGAAGGTCACCACCACCGTGGCCATGGACTTCGGCCGCATCACGATCCGCTCCGGCCTCTCGCTCTATCTCTTCGGCACACCGGGACAGGACCGCTTCTGGTTCCTGTGGGACGAACTGGCCCAGGGAGCCCTCGGCGCCGTGGTCCTCGCGGACACCCGGCGACTGGAGGACTGCTTCCCGGCCGTCGACTACTTCGAGCACCGGCGCATCCCGTTCGTGGTGGCCGTCAACTGCTTCGCGGGCGCCCGCTCCTACGGAGCCCACGATGTGTCCCGGGCGCTCGACCTCGACCGGGGCACACCCGTGGTGCTGTGCGACGCGCGCGACCGCGACTCCGGCAAGGAAGTGCTGATCAGGCTCGTCGAGTACGCCGGGCGCATGCACACCGCCCGGCTTCTGGACTCGGTCGGCTGAGCCCGCCGTTCAGGCGGCTACGTCCCGCATGGCCTGCACGTTGTCGATGGTCACCCGGACGAGCAGTTCCCCGGGTACGCCGTTGCGGGCGCCGTACTCCTCGGCGCGCTCCTCGCCCATGTACCGGGCGGCGATCCGGGTCGCCCACAGACGAACCTCGGCCAGGTCCTCCGACAGCCGGGCGCGGCCGTTCAGCACCACGAAGTGGAACGGCGGACGGTCGTCGTCCACACACAGGGCCACCCGGCCGTCACGGGCCAGATTGCGTCCCTTCGCCGTCTTCTTGCCGGTGTTGAACACCAACTCGTCCCCGTCCAGCAGGAACCAGATCGGAGCCACATGCGGGCTTCCGTCGGCGCGGACGGTGGAGAGCTTGCCGGTGCGGGTGCCGTCCAGGACGAACGCCCGCCATTCCTCATCGGTCATCTTCTCTGCCATGGGCCCATCCTCCTTGCCCGCACGCCGGTCGTGGGGAAGGCTGGCGGGGAGTTCCTCCAGCCAGGGGGAGACATCACACGGGGAGACGGACATGGCGCAGAACCAGGGTCTCGGCTGGCTCCTGGACGAATTGACCGAGCGGGTGGACCACGTGCGCCACGCACTGGTCCTGTCGAACGACGGGTTGGTCACCGCGGCGAGCACGGGGTTACGCCGGGAGGACGCCGAACATCTTGCGGCCGTGGCATCCGGGCTGCACAGCCTGGCCAAGGGCTCGGGACGCCACTTCGGCGCGGGCACGGTGCGCCAGACGATGATCGAGTACGACGACGCCGTGCTGTTCGTGACCGCGGCCGGCACCGGCAGCTGTCTGTGCGTGCTCAGCGGCGCCCAGGTCGACATCGGCCAGATCGCCTACGAGATGACCCTCCTCGTCAACCGGGTCGGCGAACACCTCCGCGTCGATGCCAGGAAGCCCGAGACGTCTCCGACCACAGACCTCTGACCTGCTGCTTTCCCTACCCCCGTGGACTTATCCACAGGGTCGCCACAGGACGCGACATACCGGCTACGGTGAGTGCACGGCGCACGCACAAGGCGTGAGCCGCAGACTCCACGGGGGAGTACGGCCATGACGCGAAGCACCTTCGACCCAACCCGCCCCAGTACCTGTACGCCGAGCCGTGCCGCTCGCGAACTGGGCCTCAAGCGAATGGAGTTCGACCTGGCCGTCCAGCTCGGCCGCATCCGGACCGTGCCCGACGAGGGCGGGGGAGGAGGCCGGCGCGTGGAGCACGCGGAGATCGAGCGCCTCCGCGCACAGGACGGCTTCCCCGACTCCCTTCGCGAGCGTGTGCGGGTCGTGGGCACGGCGGAGGGTGCCGCCCTCATGGAGATCCCGGCCGGCCGGTTCACCCGGCTCGCCCGCCTGGGCCTCCTCGTGCCCGTGAAGTTCTACCTCAACCGCTACCGTGCCGTGGTCTGGCTCTATCTCGCGGAAGAACTGCGCCAGTTCACGGCGAACCCGGAGCACGCGCACCTGCTCAAGGGCCGTACGCCCGAGACCCTGCGGGGCCAGCTGGCGGCGGGAGTGGATCTGCGGGCACGCAACTGGCGCGCACGCCAGGTCGGGTTCCTGCTCCGGCAGGCCGAGGACCCGTGGGCCCGAGCCGGAGCCGTGGCCGCCTTCCTGGCGCCCGGCGAGGTCGCCGGCGTCCTCGAGGACCCGTCCGAGCGAGCCCGTCTGCACCGGTTCCGACCCGTGCCGCCGGGCCGCGGCGTTCCCGGGTCTCCTTCCGCCCATCTTGCCGAGCGGATCATGACGGCGCAGGACGCGGACGAGGTCGGCTGGCTGCGCAGCGAGTTGGCGCGCTCGGTGGAGGAGGCCCGCGACATCTCGCCGGCCCCGCGTCCGGCAGCTCCCCGGGTTCCGCCGGCGATGCGAGCGGTCGCGCGCCCGATCCCGCCGATGGCGCGGACGGTCACCCGGCCCACCAAAGAGGCGGCGACGCCGTGGACGTCGGCCGCACGGCACCTGGACTCGGCGACAGCACCTCCGAAGCAGGCAGCACAGTTCCCGAAGCCGCTGCGTGGGCTGACACCGTCCCCGGAGACGACGACACCTCTGCCGCAGCCGGTGACACGGCCTCCGGAGTCGGCGACGGGGCCCCGAGGGGTGGGACCCCGCGTCCTTGAAATGCGGACGCGGCTTCCGGAGCCGGTGGCGACACAGCTCATGGAGGCGACGGCAGCGACCACGGAGCCGGCCGGGCTGCACCCCCAACCGCGGGTGCGGACCAGGGAGTTGTACGTCGTACCGCGGGAGCCGGCCGCGCGGCCGACGATGCCAGCGGTTGGTGACCAGGAGCCGGCGCCGCCCGCTCCGCCACCCCCGTCCCGCGGCCTCCGGGCCTGGCTGCGGCGGAGAAGCACACGGCCGGCTCAGCCCGCGCGGGTCTGAACACCCGCTCCCGGCCTTGGCCGTCGGCTGCTACAGGGCCCTGAACAGGCCTTCCTGCACGACCGAGACGAGCAGCCGTCCCTCCAGGTCGTAGATGCGCCCGCGGGCCAGACCGCGCCCGCAGGTGGCGATCGGCGACTCCTGGTCGTACAGGAACCACTCGTCCGCGCGGAACGGGCGGTGGAACCACATGGCGTGGTCCAGCGATGCCATGTCGAAGTTCCGCGGACCCCACAGGGGTTCCACCGGGAGGCGCACCGCGTCGAGGAGGGTCATGTCGCTGGCGTAGGTCAGCGCGCACGTGTGGACCAGCGGGTCGTCGCCGAGGGGGCCGACCGCGCGCATCCACACGGCGCTGCGCGGCTCGGCGCCATCGATCTCCTCGGCGTTCCAGCGCAGCCGGTCGACGTACCGGATGTCGAACGGCTGGCGGCGTGCCATCCGCTCCCACTGCTCCGGCAAGGCCCCCAGATGCTTGCGGATCTCCTCGGAGACCGTCGGCAGCGACTCGGGGTCCGGCACCTCGCGGGCCGGCGGCAGCTGGTGCTCGAACGGTCCTTCCTCAGGCTTGTGAAAGGAGGCGGTCAGATTGAAGATCGTGCGGCCCTGCTGCACGGCCGTGACCCGGCGCGTCGTGAAGGAGCGCCCGTCGCGGACCCGCTCCACCTGGTACACGATCGGCACGCCCGGGCGCCCCGGGCGCAGGAAGTACGCGTGCAGCGAGTGCACCGGGCGCTCGCCGTCCGTGGTACGGCCGGCGGCGACAAGGGCCTGGCCCGCCACCTGGCCGCCGAAGACCCGCTGCAAGGACTCCTGCGGGCTGCGGCCACGGAAGATGTTGACCTCTATCTGCTCCAGGTCGAGGAGGTCGACCAGTCTCTCGGCCGGATTCGTCATCGGTGGGATTCTCCTTGGCTTGCCCCTGGCCGGGGACGGGTCACAGCTGGCCGACATCGGTGACGCGGACGACCGCACGCCCCTCGGCGTCCGAAGCCGCGAGGTCGATCTCCGCGCTGATGCCCCAGTCGTGGTCGCCGTTCGGGTCGTCGAAGATCTGGCGCACGCGCCACAGCCCGTTCTCCGGCTCCTCGTGGATGACGAGCAGCTTGGGGCCGCGGGCGTCGGGACCGGTGCCGAGGTCGTCGTACTCGTCCCAGTACTTGTCCATCGCCTCGCCCCACGCCTCGGCGTCCCAGCCGGACTCGGCGTCCAGCTCGCCGAGTTCCTCGACCTGGTCCAGGGCGGCCAGCTCCACGCGGCGGAACATGGCGTTGCGGACCAGGACGCGGAAGGCGCGGGCATTGGTGGTGACCGGCTTGACCTCGTCCGCCTTTTCCTGCGCCTCCTCGGCGGTCATCTCCTCGGGGTTGGCGAGCTGCTCCCACTCGTCCAGCAGGCTGGAGTCCACCTGGCGGACCATCTCGCCCAGCCACTCGATCAGATCCTGGAGGTCCTCGGACTTCAGGTCGTCCGGGATGGTGTGGTCCAGGGTCTTGTACGCGCTGGCGAGGTAGCGCAGCACGATGCCCTCGGTGCGGGCCAGCTCGTAGAAGGACACCAGCTCGGTGAAGGACAGTGCCCGCTCGTACATGTCCCGGACCACCGACTTCGGCGACAGCGGGTGGTCGCCGACCCACGGGTGGCTCTTGCGGTAGGTGTTGTACGCGTGGAAGAGCAGCTCTTCCAGCGGCTTCGGGTACGTGATGTCCTGGAGGCGCTCCATGCGCTCCTCGTACTCGACGCCGTCCGCCTTCATCGCGGCCACGGCTTCGCCGCGCGCCTTGTTCTGCTGGGCGACGAGGATCTGCCGGGGGTCGTCCAGGGTGGATTCGACGACGGAGACCATGTCGAGCGCGTAGGACGGCGACTCGGGGTCGAGGAGTTCGAACGCGGCCAGGGCGAAGGTGGACAGCGGCTGGTTCAGCGCGAAGTCCTGCTGGAGGTCGACGGTGAGCCGGACGATGCGGCCCTCGGCGTCCGGCTTGTCCAGCTTCTCCACGATCCCGCCGTCCAGCAGCGAGCGGTAGATCGCGATCGCCCGGCGGATGTGCCTCAGCTGCTGACGGCGCGGCTCGTGGTTGTCCTCCAGGAGATGGCGCATCGCCTCGAACGCGTTGCCCGGCCGGGCGATCACGGACAGCAGCATCGTGTGCGTCACCCGGAAGCGCGAGGTCAGCGGCTCCGGCTCCGATTCGATCAGCTTCTGGAAGGTGTTCTCCGTCCAGCCGACAAAGCCCTCCGGCGCCTTCTTGCGCACCACCTTGCGCCGCTTCTTCGGGTCGTCGCCCGCCTTGGCCAGCGCCTTCTCGTTCTCGATGACGTGCTCCGGCGCCTGCGCGACCACGAGCCCCGCCGTGTCGAAGCCGGCCCGGCCGGCGCGGCCCGCGATCTGGTGGAACTCACGGGCCCGCAGCGTGCGCACCCGGCTGCCGTCGTACTTGGTCAGCGCGGTGAACAGCACCGTGCGGATCGGCACGTTGACGCCCACGCCGAGCGTGTCCGTGCCGCAGATGACCTTGAGCAGACCGGCCTGGGCGAGCTTCTCCACCAGGCGCCGGTACTTGGGCAGCATGCCGGCGTGGTGGACGCCGATGCCGTGCCGTACGTAGCGCGAGAGGTTGCGTCCGAACTTGGTCGTGAAGCGGAAGTTGCCGATCAGCTCGGCGATCTGGTCCTTCTCCTCGCGCGAGCACATGTTGATGCTCATGAGCGCCTGCGCCCGCTCCACGGCCTGCGCCTGTGTGAAGTGCACGATGTACACCGGCGCCTGCTTGCTCTCCAGCAGGTCGGTGAGCGTCTCGGTGAGCGGGGTCAGCTTGTACTCGTAGGACAGGGGCACCGGGCGGGTCGCCGAACGGACCACCGAGGTGGGGCGGCCGGTGCGGCGGGTGAGGTCCTTCTCGAAGAAGGACACATCGCCCAGAGTGGCCGACATCAGAATGAACTGCGCCTGCGGCAGCTCCAGCAGCGGGATCTGCCAGGCCCACCCGCGGTCGCCCTCGGCGTAGAAGTGGAACTCGTCCATGACGACCTGGCCGACGTCCGCGTTCTTGCCGTCGCGCAGCGCGATCGATGCCAGCACCTCGGCGGTGCAGCAGATGACGGGTGCGTCCGCGTTCACGGAGGCGTCGCCGGTGAGCATGCCGACGTTCTCGGTGCCGAAGAGCTTGCACAGCTCGAAGAACTTCTCCGACACCAAAGCCTTGATCGGCGCCGTGTAGAAGGTGACCTCGTCCCGGGCCAGCGCGGCGAAGTGCGCGCCCGCGGCGATCATGCTCTTGCCGGAGCCGGTGGGCGTCGAGACGATCACGTTCGCCCCGGAGACCACCTCGATCAGCGCCTCCTCCTGGTGGGGGTAGAGGGTGAGGCCGCGCTCCTGCGTCCACGACTCGAAGGCTTCGTACAGGGCGTCGGGGTCGGCGGTCGGCGGCAGACGATCGATGAGGGTCACGCCCCCATCTTGCCTGGCCTTCCGCCCGAGCGGGGAATCGGCTGCGGATGCGAAGATCATGACCGCTACGCTGTGTCGCCGACGCGGCGTCAGCGCACCAGGTCAACTGGTCAGCGGCACACGAGGAATGGGGCGGGAAGCGGCCATGATGGGACCAGCACACTCACTGTCGGGGGCCGCGGCCTGGCTCGGCGTCGGAGCCGCCGCCGCGGCGGCGGGGCACCCGATGCCCTGGCCGGTGCTTCTCTCCGGCGCCCTGATCTGCGCCGGCGCCGCACTCGCCCCGGACCTCGACCACAAGGCCGCCACCATCTCCCGGGCCTTCGGCCCCCTCTCCCGCTGGCTCTGCGAGATCGTGGACAAGCTGTCGTACGCGGTCTACAAGGCCACCAGGAAGCAGGGCGACCCGCGCCGCTCCGGCGGGCACCGCACGCTGACGCACACCTGGCTGTGGGCGGTCATGATCGGCGCCGGCTGCTCGGCCGCCGCGATCACGGGGGGCCGCTGGGCGGTGCTGGCGATCCTGTTCGCGCACATGGTGCTCGCCATCGAAGGCCTGCTGTGGCGGGCGGCGCGCGGCTCCAGCAGCGATGTCCTGGTCTGGCTGCTGGCGGCGACCAGCGCGTGGATCCTGGCGGGAGTCCTGGACAAGCCGGGCAACGGCTCCGACTGGCTGTTCACCGCACCCGGGCAGGAGTACCTCTGGCTGGGGTTGCCGATCGTGCTGGGCGCCCTGGTGCACGACATCGGGGACGCGCTGACCGTGTCCGGCTGCCCGATCCTGTGGCCGATCCCGATCGGCCGGAAGCGCTGGTACCCGGTGGGGCCGCCGAAGGCGATCCGGTTCCGCGCGGGCAGCTGGGTCGAGCTGAAGGTGCTGATGCCGGCGTTCATGCTGCTCGGAGGAGTGGGCTGCGCCGCCGCCCTCAACGTGATCTGAGGGATTCCGCGGGGGTGAGGGGGCCCTCCGGGTCAGGTCGCCTCGTCCGCGTCCGCCGCGCCGTACCGGCGCTCGAACCGGGCGATGCGGCCCTCGGTGTCGACCGTGCGGGCCTTGCCCGTGTAGAAGGGGTGGCTCTCCGAGGAGATCTCCACGTCGATCACCGGGTAGGTGCGGCCGTCGTCCCACTCGATGGTCTGCTCGCTCCGCGCGGTGGACCTGGTCAGGAAGGCGTAGCCGGCGGCGCGGTCCCGGAAGACCACGGGGTGGTAGTCGGGGTGCTTGTCCTGCTGCATGGCGGCTCCTTGTGCGGGGCGCTCGGGGCGGGGGCGGCCGACGGGGCCGGCTCAGCCGGGGAGGGAGTCCTCGTCGACGATGTGCATCGCGGCCTCCTCGGCGGAGGCGGCGGCACCGTCGATACCGACGTCGGTCGCGACGAGGGCGGCCTCATCGTCCTCGTGCGCACCCTCGTCGGGGGCCACCAGCCGGCCGGAGCGGAAGTTGCCGACCTCGTTGTCCAGAAGCTCACCGTCCGTGCCGTCGCAGTCGCCGATGCCGTCGCCGTCGGGAGCGGCGAGGTCCGGCTGCTCCTCGGCGAGCCGCTGGTCGAGGGTCTCGCCCGCCTGGCGTTCGGCCGCGGTCACACCGGTGTGCTCGACCGCCCACGGGCGCTCCGGAGGGGACCAGCCGCGGTCGAGGGGTTCGGCGACGCCGTCGAAATCCAGGGTGTCCTCGACGTCGAGCACCCCCGAGTCCTCCGGGATCTCCGAGGGATCGGGCTGGTAGACGTCGTCCCCCCAGCCGTCCGTGTCCACGACTACCTCCAGGTGGTCAGCACGGCCCGGTGCCGTCCCAGTGGGCGGCGGGCCGTCGGCGGGCCGGGCACGGGGGCATACGGCGAACCGCCAGGTTCCCGGACACACCCCGGGCCGGTGCCGCTTTCCAGCCTTCCACCCCGGCTCGGCACCGCGCAACGGCACGAGTCCCGGCGGGGCCGCGCGCTCCTGCACGGGGGCCCGGCCGGACCCAACGGGTCCCGGCCCCGGCACCCCGACGGCCGCGGCACCCGGTTTCCAAAGGCGGCGGTGAGGTCCCCCGTCCACCGCGACGACCCAGGCACCTCCACCGACCCGGCACGCCCGGTCATGCCCGCGGCCCCGGCCGGCCCGGCCACCTCCGTAGCTCCGGCGCCCGCCGGCCCGGTCTCACCCGTGCCAGGACCGCCAGAGCGCCGCGTACGCCCCTTCCGCCGCGACCAGCTCCTCATGACTGCCCAGCTCGCTGATGCGACCGTTCTCGACGACGGCGATCACGTCGGCGTCATGGGCGGTGTGCAGCCGGTGGGCGATGGCGACCACGGTGCGGCCGTCGAGGACACGCGCCAGGGACCGTTCCAGGTGGCGGGCCGCACGCGGGTCGAGCAGCGAGGTCGCCTCGTCCAGGACCAGCGTGTGCGGATCGGCCAGCACCAGCCGGGCCAGCGCGATCTGCTGGGCCTGCGCCGGGGTCAGCGCCAGGCCTCCGGAGCCGACCTCGGTGTCCAGGCCGTCGTCCAGCGCCCGCGCCCATCCGTCCGCGTCGACCGCACCCAGGGCCGCCCACAGCTCGGCGTCCGTGGCGCCGGTGCGGGCCAGCAGGAGGTTGTCGCGCAGCGAGCCCACGAAGACGTGGTGCTCCTGGTTGACGAGAGCGACGTGCGAGCGGACGCGTTCCGCGGGCATCCGGGACAGCTCCGCCCCGCCCAGGGTGACCCGGCCCTCCCGGGGCGCGTAGATCCCGGCGAGCAGCCGGCCCAGCGTGGACTTGCCCGCGCCGGACGGGCCGACGAGGGCGAGCCGGGTGCCCGGTGCCACCTCCAGAGAGACCTTGCGGAGCACGTCGACGCCCTCGCGGTAGCCGAAGTGGACCCGGTCGGCGTGCACGACCCGGCCGTCGGGGGCCAGCGCGGCCTCTCCGGCCTCCGGCTCGATGTCCCGCACGCCGACCAGCCGGGCCAGCGACACCTGGGCGACCTGGACCTCGTCGTACCAGCGCAGGATCAGGTTCACGGGATCGACGAGCATCTGCGCGATGAGCGCCCCGGTGGTCAGCTGGCCCACCCCGATCCAGCCGTGCAGGACGAAGACACCGCCGACCATCAGGACCGAACCGAGCACGAGGAGGTGGACGGTGTTGATGACCGGGAAGAGCACGGAGCGGAGCCAGAGGGTGTAGCGCTCCCACGCCGTCCATTCCTTGATCCGCCGTTCCGACAGGGCCACACGGCGGGCGCCGAGACGATGTGCCTCGATGGTGTGGCCGGCGTCCACGGTCTCGGCGAGAGCGGCGGCGACGGCGGCGTACCCGGCGGCCTCCGAGCGGTAGCCGGACGGCGCCCGCTTGAAGTACCAGCGGCAGCCGGCCACCAGGACCGGGACGGCGAGCAGCACGGCGGCGGCCAGCGGCGGGGCCGTCACCACAAGCCCGCCGAGCAGCAGCAGCGCCCACACGACGCCGATGGCCAGCTGCGGCACGGCCTCGCGCATGGCGTTGGCCAGGCGGTCGATGTCGGTCGTGATGCGGGAGAGCAGGTCTCCGGTGCCGGCCCGCTCCAGCACGCCCGGCGGCAGTCCGACGGACCGTACGAGGAAGTCCTCGCGCAGGTCGGCCAGCATCCGCTCGCCGAGCATCGCGCCCCGCAGCCGCACCTGCCGGACGAACCCGGCCTGCACGGCCAGCGCGAGCACGAACAGACCGGCGGTCAGGCCCATATGGAGGTCCCCGGCCCCGTCCGTCACCCGCTCGACCAGGCCGCCGAGCAGGTACGGGCCCACCATGGAGGCGACCACGGCGACCGTGTTGACGGCGATGAGCAGCAGGAAGGCACGCCGGTGCCGGCGGAAGAGCTCGGTGACGTAGGCGCGCACGGTCGCGGCGGCGCCGACGGGCAGGGTGGTGGCGGTGGTCGGGGCCGCCGGGTCGTAGGCCGGTGGCGCGACGCCGATCATGCGCTCTCCTCGATCTCTTCCAGCTCCTGGAGCGCGTCCAGCAGCATGCTGTCGTCCGTCGCGGCCAGTTCCTCGTCGGTCTCCCGGGTGACCACGGCCCGGTACCGCGGCTCGTCGTCGACGAGTTCCCGGTGCACGCCGACCGCCACGACCTCGCCGTCGTGCACCAGGGCCACCCGGTCCGCGCGGTCGAGCAGCAGCGGCGAGGAGGTGAACACCACCGTCGTCCGCCCCGACCGCAGCCGGCGCAGCCCGTCGGCGATCCTGGCCTCGGTGTGCGAGTCGACGGCGGAGGTCGGTTCGTCCAGCACCAGCACCTCCGGATCGGTGATGAGCGACCTGGCGAGGGCGAGCCGCTGGCGCTGGCCGCCGGACAGGGAGCGTCCGCGCTCGGTGATGTGGGCGTCCATCGGGTCGGCCGCGTCCAGCGACCCCTGCACGAGCGCGTCCAGCACGTCCTCGCACTGCGCTGCGGCCAGAGCGTCGTCGGCCCGTACGGCGCCGGAGGCGGGCACGTCCAGCAGTTCGCGCAGCGTGCCGGAGAGCAGCACCGGGTCCTTGTCCTGGACGAGGACGGCGGTCCGGGCACTGTCGAGGGGGAGTTCGTCCAGGGGGACCCCGCCGAGCAGGACCGACCGGCCCGGCTCCGCGGGGTGGCCGCCCAGCCGTTCGGCGAGCCTGCCCGCCGCGTCCGGGTCGCCGCACACCACGGCGGTGAACCGGCCGGCGGGAGCGAGCAGACCGGTCGCTGGGTCGTACAGGTCGCCGCCCGGCACCTCGGCCGCGCGGGTTCCGTCGGTGACCGTGGACCGTTCGAGCGACAGCACGCGGGCGGCGCGTTTGGCCGAGGGGCGGGAGAAGGAGTACGCCATGGCGATCTCCTCGAAGTGCCGCAGCGGATAGTTCAGGACCATCACCGCGCTGTAGACCGTGACGAGTTCGCCGACCGAGATCCGGCCCTGGCGGGCCAGGTCGGTGCCGTGCCAGACGACGGCGATCAGCAGCAGGCCGGGCAGCAGCACCTGGACGGCGGAGATCAGCGACCACATCCGGGCGCTGCGCACGGCGGCGTGCCGTACCTCCTGCGAGGCCCGGCGGTAGCGGTCGAGGAACAGCTCCTCGCCGCCGATGCCGCGCAGCACGCGCAGGCCCGCGACGGTGTCGGAGGCCAGTTCGGTGGCCCGCCCCGCCTTCTCGCGCTGCACGTCGGCGCGGCGCGTCGCCCGGGGCAGCAGCGGCAGTACCGCGAGGGCCACGACGGGCAGGCCCACGGCGACGACCACACCGAGCGCGGGCTGGTACACGAGCAGGCCGACGCAGACGACCAGGACGGTGAGCGCGGCGGCGGTGAACCGGGAGACGGCCTCGACGAACCAGCCGATCTTCTCGACGTCGCCGGTGGACACGGCCACCACCTCACCGGCGGCCACCCGCCGGGTCAGGGCCGAGCCCAGCTGGGCGGCCTTGCGCGCCAGCAGCTGCTGGACGCGGGCGGCGGCGGTGATCCAGTTGGTCACGGCGGTCCGGTGCAGAAAGGTGTCGCCGACGGCGATCCCCGTGCCGCACAGCAGCATCAGAGCACCCGTCAGGGCGAGCCGGGTGCCGGAGCGGTCGACGGCCGCCTGCACGGCGAGGCCGACGCAGAAGGGGAGGGCGGAGACGGAGACGAAGTGCAGCAGGCCCCAGGCGAGCGACTTCAGCTGCCCGCCCAGCTGGTTGCGCCAGAGCCACCACAGGAATCGGGGACCCGAACGCGTGTCGGGCACGCCCGGATCGGGATACGGAAGGTCTTGGATCTGCATGACGTCCCAGTGGCTCGTGTCAGGGCAGGGGAAGGAGCGGAACGCCGCGGTGAGCGGCGACAAGCCGTGAAAGGTTCGCGTCGCAGAGTGGTGAATTTCAAACGGTTTTCCGCGGGGCCCGCACCATTCGCCGAGTTCCGGCCAGGACGGTCCTTCCGGACAGGGCGGCCCTTCCGGACAGGACGGCCACTCCGCCCAGGACCGTCGTTCCGGCAAGGCCCCGACACCCGCCTGCTCAAGCCCCATGCACCCATATGGCCCCGGGCAGCCCTCGCGGCGGCGGCCGTGCCGCAGACCGAGAGTGTCCGGAAGAGGGAACGGCGCACAGGGTGCCCGGGGCCGGGCCAGAGGGAACGGCGCACAGGGTGCCCGGAGCCCGCCGCGTGGACACCCGCCCTATCCTCCGCGGCTCCACGGCCGGCCCCCGCCGGTGTCCCGGGCGTCGGCGACCGCCCGCATTCCCGCATCCCCGCCGACGCCCGCCACGCCGTGGCCGTGTACGGCCGACGGAGCACCCGGCCGCCTCCAGAGCCGGCCGGGACCAGGGGTCTACGCACCCTGGACGGGTGGGACGAGGCACACCAGCCGACTCCGACTCCGACTACGTCATCGCCGTCGACCACAACGGACGCAAGGGCACCTCGCCGCCGGACCGCGGCCGGATCCCGGCTCCGGTGAGGTCAGCGCCCGCCCGGGCCGGTGGCCTTCTGCCCCTGCGGCCCGGCCGCGCCGGACGCTTCCACCACGTCCACGTCGCTGGCCCGGACGTACGCGAGCCGGTGGCCGAGCTGGATCTCGTAGTACCGCTCCCGTCCCCACACCACCGGGTTGGGCGTGTCGCTGAAGGACTTGGCGGTGTAGGAACTGCCGACGCCGGCCTGGGTCACGTAGCGCTGGCCCGCCAGGATGGGGTACGGGAGTGGCGACTCGGCGGGCCCGTCCACGTCCTCCGGGTAGGCATCCTCCTCGGGGAGGGCACGGCCGTAGACCGGGATCTCGTCCAGGCCTTCCTTCGGTGTGATCATGCGCCCGCTCGCCCCGACGGCGGTCGGGTGCTTCTTGGGGTTCTTGAACCACGCCTTGTGGCCCTGGAACCAGATCGCCGTCCAGTCGCCGCTGCGGTCGGCGACGGCGAATGTCTGGCCGGTGGAGACGCGTGACCCCAGGTCGTTGACGTCCTTGGTGGAGTCCTCGCCGTCGGGCTTGCGGCCCGGGTCCTGGATCAGCGGGGCCTTCTCGTCCGGTTCGGTGTGCAGGCGGACCGCGCTGGAGCCGTGCGGCGGGCACGGCTTGCCGCTGCCGCCGCATCCGGTGTAGTCGGGCTTGTGCTGGGCGAAGTCCGGCAGGATCGTCACCATGTCGCTGTCCGGTCCCGCCGTGGCCTTGAACGGCGCGCCGAGGAGGTCGAAGTAGTGCCGCCAGTCCCAGAAGGGGCCGGGGTCGTCGTGCATGTCGGGGATGGTGTCGGCGGTCGGCGCGGGCACGTTGTCGTGGCCGAAGATGTGCTGCCGGTCGAGCGGGATGCTGTACTTCTTCGCCAGGTACCGCACCAGGCGCGCCGAGGCCTGGTACATCCGCTCCGTGTACCAGGTTCCCGGCTGGGTGAGGAACCCTTCGTGCTCGATGCCGATCGAGCGGGCGTTGACGAACTGGCTGCCGGAGTGCCAGGCCTCGTCCTTGGTCCTGACGTGCTGGGTGACATGGCCGTCGCTGGAGCGGATCGAGTAGTGCCACGACGACTCCGTCGGGTCCTGCACCGTCTGGAGCATGCTCGGCAGCTCGGCCTCGGTGTCGTGGATGACGATGTACTCGATCGGCTGGTCCCTGGGCCGGTCGGCCAGGTCGTGGTTGCCGTAGTCGCCGTCGTCGATCTCCTCGTACGGCGCGCCGAGCCAGTCACAGGCCAGTTCGGCGGGGCACTCGACCTGCTTCGGCCGCTGCGGGCCCTGCGCCCGGGGGGTGTGGGGGTGCGGCTGCAGGCTGGGGGTGGCGGGGAGCGCGACGTCCTGTCCTTCGGCGGTGGTGCGGTGTGCTCCCCGCCGGATCAGGGCGAAGACGTCGTCGGCGTAGGCCGCGGCTGACGCGACGTCACGGGTGCCCGGGAAGCGCGCGACCGTCTCCCACCAGTCGGCCGGGTCGGAGCTCAGGGGTTTGCCGAGCTGTCGCTGCGTGGCGGCCAGGAGTGCCGCTCCGCCGCGGACGTTGGCGACGGCGTCCGTGCGCAGGCGTTCGGCCGGGACCTGGATCAGGCGCGCCGCGCTCTCGAGGTCGGCGGGCTGCACGGCGTGGCCCGCCGAGGTGCCCGTGGCGGGGGTTCCGGCGGCGCCCGTGCGGGGCGTGGCCTGTTCGTCGAGCGGTGCGTACGGTTCGGACGGCGCTGCGGAGGCCTGGACGCGCTCGATGTCCACCAGGTGCATGGGCCCGAAGCCGCCGGCGACGCTGGGGGCGCCCGGATGGGAGTCCCAGCGCGACTGCATGTAGGACACGCTCATGAGCACACTGCGCGGCACGTGGAACTCGCGCGCGGCGTTCGTGAAGGCGTCCTGCAGACGCCGGTCCGCCGCGTCGTCGGTGCCGGACATCGGGAGGATCAGCAGCGGCGGCAGAAGGGCCGCCCCCGCGATCACACAAGCCGTACGGCGGCACCTCCTGATGGCACCGGGGACATGTGCAGAAACATTTCTTCTCATCGCAGAGGCTCTCCCAACCACGCTCGATCGCACCAGGACAAAGGAGTTGCCCGTAGCGCCACCCCTCGTACGTTTCCGTGCCCAGGGCGCCGTGTCGTGGCGAAGGTCACCGGGGTGGACCAGCGGTCCGGCGGAGGCCACCCGGTCGGCGGCAGCGACTCCGCTGCCCGGGGCAACCACGGCGACCGGGTGCGCCTCAGTCCTCGACCGGGTCCACCTGCCAGTCGGGGTGGCCCGGCATGGGCGGGGTGTGCGCCCCGTACAGCCACGGATCCAGAAACGCCGTCAGGTCCTTTCCGGCGACCCGGGACGCGAGCGCGACGAAGTCCCGGGTGCCTGCGGCACGGCCCCGGAACTCGGTCACCCAGGCACGCTCGATCCGCTCGAAGGTCTCCGCGCCGACCTCCTCCCGCAGCGCGAACAGCACCAGTGCGGAGCCGTCGTACCGCATCACCTTGAACAGGGTCGCCTCGGTGGGCTCGGCGGGTGCCCCTTCGTCGTGCCGCCACCGGTCGTGCTGCTCGTAGGCCGAGCGCATCACGGACTCCAGGCTCACGCCGCCGTGCTCGTCGGAGTACAGGCGTTCGTAGAAACGGGCGTGACCCTCGCTCAGCCACAGGTCGGACCAGCGCCGGATGGCGACGCTGTCGCCCGTCCAGTGGTGGGCCAGCTCGTGGACGAGATTGCGTTCGGCGTCGATCCGGTCGCCCAGCAGGTCCTCCCGCGGCAGGACGGACAGCGACTGGGTCTCCAGGGCCACCGGCAGATCGGTGTCCCCGACCAGCACGCCGTAGCGGCGGAACGGGTACGGGCCGAGCCGCCGTTCCAGCCAGGCCAGATGGTCCGGGGTGAGCGAACGGTACTCCTCGGTGTCGGTGACCAGGTCGTCGGGGACCACGTCCCGGACGGGCAGTCCGCGCGGGCCGCTGCTGTCGACGAAGGTGAACTTCCCGATCGCCAGCTGGACCAGCTGTGCCGCGAGGGGCTGCTCGGAGTCGTACGTCCACCGGGTCCGGCCGTCGGGCCGGCGGACGGTGCCGACGAGCCGTCCGTTGGCCACCGCGGTGAGCCCCGGTGGGGTGGTGATGTGGAACGTGACCGGTGCCCGCAGGCTCGGGTGGTCGTTCGCCGGGAAGATCATGCGGGCGCCGTCGGGCTGCGCGCAGACGACGGTGCCGTCGGAGGTGGGCACCCAGCCGTAGTCCTGGATCGCGTCGTCGCGGTGCCGTCCCTGTGTGGGGTCGGCCGTGTAGGCGACGCGGACGGTGAACGCGGTGCCGCGCGGGATCGGCCGTGCGGGAGTGACGACGAGTTCGTCGCCGTCGCGTTCGGCGGTGGCCGGCAGGCCGTCGACGGTGACGTGGTGCAGGGCGTTGCCCGCGAAGTCCAGGTCGAAGCGGGACAGTGCCTGCGTGGCGGTGGCGCTGATGGTGGCGCCGGCCTCGAAGGGCGTGCGGGGTGCCCGCCAGTCGAAGTCGAGGGTGTAACGGCGGACCGTGTAGCCGCCGTTGCCGGCGAGCGGCATGAGCGGATCGCCGATGCCCGGTGCGCCGGGGGCCGGGGGCGGGCCCGACGAGGCGGCCGGGCCGGGGGCCGGTGAGCCGTCTGCTCCGTGCGGGAGCATGCCGGCGAGGACGGCCGTGCCGCTCAACGCACCCGCTCCGGCGAGGGCGAGGGCGAGGGTCGCGCGACGGGTGCGGAGGACATGGCGGGGGCGTCTCTGTCCGGACTCCTGGTGCGCGGATTCCTCGCCTGGCCCCTGGGTGATCTCCATGACCGCACTATGCCAGTAAGATCCGTTTATATCACTAAATGCAGCTTAGCTAGGTATTTGTGCCAAGCCGACGCGAATGACGCCATGGCGCCGATCTGTCCCAGGCGTCATTGCGGGGTGGCTCGCCTGCCCGTAGAACACCGGCCATGAGAAGACGGATCGTCATGTCCATGCTCGCCGGGGCGACCCTCGCGGTGAGCGCGCTCTTCGGCACCGGAACCGCGCCCGCCCAAGCGGCCGACGTACCCGCCGAGTTCGGCACCGACTGGCACGACCCGGTGACCGCGGCACCGCCCGTCGACCGGCCGCACACCAAGTCCTGCCAGGTCACCCTCGCCGACGCCCGGTTCCGTGACTTCACGCCCTACCGGGGCGCGTACACACCCCCCGAGGGCTGTGGCGACCGCTGGAGCAAGGTGGTCCTGCGCCTCGACGGCACGGTGAAGGGCCGTCAGTACGACCGGCTCGGCTATCTGCACGTCGGCGGCGTCGAGGTCCTGAGCACCTCCACGCCGGAGCCCTCGCCCGACGGCATCGCGTGGCACGTCGAGAAGGACGTCACCCGCTACAGCGACACCTTCCGTACCGCCCAGGACGTCGAGATGCTCATCGGCAACGTCGTGGACGACACCTACACCGGGGTCATCGACGTCCACGTCACGCTGACCTTCTACGCGGGACGCCGCCCGGCGTCGGCCCCCGACCGCGTCCTCACACTCGCCGACACGCCCGCCGGTACGACCCTCACCACCCCGCGCAACAGCGAACGCGTCGTCGCGGAGGTGTACGCGACCGGCTCGGGCGGCGGCTGCGAGGAGTTCTGGTACCTGACCGTCGCGGACCCGGCACCGTACTCGTGCAAGGCCGACCGCGGCCCGTACCGCGAGGTCCGGATCAGCGTCGACGGACGGCTCGCCGGCATCGCGGCGCCGTTCCCGCACGTGTGGACGGGCGGCTGGTCCAACCCCTTCCTCTGGTACGTCGTCCCCGCCCCGCGCGCCTTCGACGTCCGGCCGATCGAGTACGACCTCACGCCCTTCGCCGGCCTCCTCGACGACGGCCGCCCGCACCGTGTCGAGGTGTCCGTCGTCGGCGTACCGGCGGACCGGGCGGGCTGGAGCGCGCCGGTGAACGTGCTCGTCTGGCAGGACGCGCACCGCGCCCATGTGTCTGGCGCGCTCACCGAGGACACGGCGACCGGCCTCGCCGACTCCTCCACCTTCACCCCCGGTGCGGAGAACCGCGTACGCACCGAGGCCGGGCACCGGCTCACCGTCTCCGGATACCTGGACACCTCGCACGGCCGCGTGACCACCACCGTCACCCGGACGCTCGCCCACACCTCCGTCCACCGCTGGACCGACGGCGAGGCGGTGGACGGGCTCGACGCTGCCTGGACCGACGACGAGGCGGTCGCTGTCGCCGGCCACGGCCCCGCCCGCACGACCCGAACACACCGGACGTACACCATGAACGGCGCCACGACGCTGGGTGCCGACGACCGGCTGCGCACCGTGCTGACCCTCGGCGACCGGGCGTCGTCGGTGACCCGCGAGGGCGGCCGGCGCACCGCGTGGTCACGGCTGGACGACACCTACCGTGGCGACGCCACGTACACGGTCGACGTCCCGCGTGACCAGCGGCACGCCGTCGGCACATCGGCCGAGCGCTACCGTCTCCACGGCTCGGACGGCTGCTACGACCGTTCGCTGACGACGGTTCAGGGGGTGCTGACGGGGGACCGCAGCCGCTGCTGAGACGCCTGGTACGGGGGCAGGGCCGGGGGCGTCACCACCGGGAAGGCGGACAAGGGGCCGTCGCCGTTCAGCAGCGCTGGGCGGCGTCCCCGTCGATCAGGGTGTCCAGCAGGACGCCGAGCACCTGGCGCTCCTTCTCGGTCAGCGGCGCGAGTATCTCCTCGGCCGCCGAGCGGCGGGCGCCGCGCAGTTCGCGCAGGGTCGCGCGCCCGTCGTCCGTCAGCTCGATCCGGGTCACGCGCCGGTTCGCCGGATCCGGCACCCGCCGCACCTTGCCGCTCGCCTCCAGCCCGTCCACCAGCGTCGTCACCGCGCGGGGCACGACCTCCAGGCGCTCGGCGAGGTCGGCCATGCGCGGAGGGGAGCCGTAGTGCGCGAGGGTGCGCAGCAGCCGGGACTGCGCCGGGGTGACGCCCAGGTCACGCTGTTCCAGATGGCGCTTCTGGATGCGGTGCACCCGGCGGGTGAGCCGCAGCAACTGCTCGGCGAGCAGGCCGTCGGGATCGGGGGTGGTCATGCGGGAACAATATCAGGATGCCGTTCATTGTGAGTATAGGTAACAATGAGCTACGATCCGTTCCGTCACCGCCGGCCGACCCCTGACCGGCGCCCGCTCGCCCCGTAGGAGCCCATGCACCCCGACCGTGAACCTTCCTGGACCCCACCTGCCGACGCCGGCGAACAGCCCCGGCAGGTGCGCCGCATCCTGCGGCTCTTCCGTCCCTACCGCGGGCGGCTGGCCGTCGTCGGCCTGCTCGTCGGCGCCTCGTCGCTGGTCTCGGTGGCCACGCCGTTCCTGCTGAGGGAGACGCTCGACGTCGCCATCCCGCAGGGCCGCACCGGCCTGCTGAGCCTGCTCGCGCTCGGCATGATCCTCAGCGCCGTCCTGGGCGGCGTCTTCGGCGTGCTGCAGACCCTGATCTCGACCACCGTCGGCCAGCGGGTCATGCACGACCTGCGCACCGCGGTCTACGGCCGCCTGCAACGCATGTCGCTGGCCTTCTTCACCCGCACCCGCACCGGCGAGGTGCAGTCCCGCATCGCCAACGACATCGGCGGCATGCAGGCCACCGTCACCTCCACCGCCACCTCCCTGGTGTCCAACGCCACCAGCGTGGTCGCCACGATCGTCGCGATGGTCGCCCTGGACTGGCGGCTGACGATCGTCTCGCTGCTCCTGCTGCCGGTGTTCGTGTGGATCAGCCGCCGCGTCGGCAACGAACGCAAGAAGATCACCACCCAGCGGCAGAAGCAGATGGCCGCGATGGCGGCCACGGTCACCGAGTCGCTCTCGGTCAGCGGCATCCTGCTCGGCCGCACCATGGGCCGCTCCGGCTCGCTGACGGCGTCCTTCGCGGAGGAGTCCGAGCGCCTGGTCGACCTGGAAGTGCGGTCGAACATGGCCGGGCGCTGGCGCATGGCCGTGATCTCCATCGTCATGGCAGCGATGCCCGCCGTCATCTACTGGACCGCCGGCCTGGCCCTCCGGTTCGGCGGCCCCGAGGTCTCCCTCGGCACCATCGTCGCCTTCGTCTCGCTCCAGCAGGGTCTGTTCCGCCCGGCCGTGAGCCTGCTCGCGACCGGCGTGCAGATCCAGACCTCGCTGGCGCTCTTCCAGCGCATCTTCGAATATCTCGACCTTCCCGTCGACATCACCGAGCGCGAGCGGCCGGTCCACCTCGACCAGATCAAGGGCGAGGTCCGCTTCGAGGACGTCGAGTTCCGCTACGACGACAAGGGCGGTCCCGTCCTCGACGGCGTCGACGTCACCGTGCCGGCCGGCGGCAGCCTCGCCGTGGTCGGTCCGACCGGCGCCGGCAAGTCCACGCTCGGCTATCTGGTGCCCCGCCTGTACGACGTCACCGGTGGCCGCGTGACCCTGGACGGCGTCGACGTCCGCGACCTCGACTTCGACACCCTCGCCCGCGCGGTCGGCGTCGTCTCGCAGGAGACGTACCTCTTCCACGCCTCGGTCGCCGACAACCTGCGCTTCGCCAAGCCCGACGCCACCGACGAGGAACTGCACGCGGCGGCCGAGGCGGCCCAGATCCACGACCACATAGCGGCGCTGCCCGACGGCTACGACACCGTCGTCGGCGAGCGCGGCCACCGCTTCTCCGGCGGCGAGAAGCAGCGCCTGGCGATAGCCCGCACCATCCTGCGCGACCCGCCGGTCCTCATCCTGGACGAGGCGACGAGCGCGCTCGACACCCGCACGGAAGCCGCCGTGCAGGAGGCCATCGACGCGCTGTCGGCCAACCGCACGACGATCACCATCGCCCACCGGCTGTCCACGATCCGCGGCGCCGACCAGATCGTGGTGCTCGACTCCGGGCGGGTCGCCGAACGCGGCACACACGAGGAACTGCTGGAGCGGGACGGGCGGTACGCGGCCCTGGTGCGCCGGGACGCGCAGCTGCAACCCGCGAACTGAACACGCGACCGCCACCGACAAACTGACTATATGCCGGGTTTGGGAGGATATGCGTATTACCGTGCCCGCATGCAGACGAACACTCCGTCACGGAGCAGGACCCGACTGACACGCCGCGGCAGACTCGCCGTCCTGGTGACCGGCGCCGTCATGGCCGGCACCGCCGTGGCGGTGCCGCTGCTGACGCTGGCAGCCGGCCGCGAGCAGGCCGAGCCCGCCGCGCTGGTGATCCCGGCGGGCTGGCGCGCGAGCCAGATCTACGACGCGATCGACAAGGCGCTCAAGCTGCCCCCGGGCAGCACCCGGGCCTCCCTCGGCAAGGCCGCCCTGAAACTGCCGAACGAGGCCGGGGGCAACCCCGAAGGCTATCTCTTCCCGGCGACGTATCCCGTCCGGAAGGGGGCGACGCCCGAGTCCATGCTGCAACTCATGATCGACACCGCGGACCGGAAGTTCAACGGCGCACCCGTCGCGGCCGGGGCCCAGCGCAACGCGATGAACGTCTACCAGGCGGTCACCATCGCCAGCATCGTCCAGGCCGAGGCCGCCACGAAGGCGGACATGGGCAAGGTCGCCCGGGTCATCCTCAACCGGCTGAACAGCGGATTGCCGCTGCAGATGGATTCGACCCTGCACTACGGGCTGAACCGCACCCCCGCGGGCGCCGGCCAGGGCGACGCCCAGACCGAGAGCCCGTACAACTCCTACCAGCGCACGGGCCTGCCGCCCACGCCGATCGACAACCCCGGCGAGGACGCGATGCGCGCGGCGCTCAACCCGACGCCGGGCGACTGGCTGTACTTCGTCACGATGGCCCCTGGGGACACCCGCTTCACCGCGGACTACAACACGCACCTGCGGAACGTGGCCGAGTACAACGCCCTCCACGAGAACACGGGGACGGCCCAGCCGACCGGTGACGGTCCGCCGGCGCCGCCGTCCGCGTCCTCCGCGCTCCGTTGAGCCGGCGGTGCGTCACGCGGCGACCGGTTCCCCGGCGAGCAGCCGCCGGATGTCCCGGACGGCCGCGCGCCCGGCCCGGTTGGCGCCGATGGTGCTGGCCGAGGGGCCGTAGCCGACGAGGTGGATCCGCGGGTCGGCGACCGCACGGGTGCCCGCCACCCGGATACCGCCGCCCGGCTCGCGCAGCCGCAGCGGGGCGAGATGGTCGAGCGCGGCCCGGAACCCGGTCGCCCACAGGATCACGTCGGCGGACACCTGCCGGCCGTCCCGCCAGGCCACGCCGTCCGGGGTGATCCGGTCGAACATCGGCTGCCGGTCCAGGACCCCGTCGGCGAGACCCTGCCGGACGGCGTCGTTCAGCGGCAGCCCGGTGACCGAGACCACACTGCGCGGCGGCAGTCCCTGACGCACCCGGTCCTCCACCAGCGCGACGGCCGCGCGACCCGCCTCCTCGTCGAACGGGCCCTCGCGGAAGACCGGGGGCCGCCGGGTGACCCAGGTGGTCGCGGCGGCGTACGGGGCCAGCTCCAGCAGATGCTGGGTGCCCGAGGCACCCCCGCCGACGACCACGACCCGCTGCCCGGCGAACTCCTCGGGACCGGCGTACTGCGCGGTGTGCAACTGCCGGCCGCGGAAGGTCTCCTGCCCGGGGTATCGCGGCCAGAACGGGCGGTCCCAGGTACCGGTCGCGTTGATCAGCGCCCGCGTCGACCAGGTGCCGTCCGACGTCTCCACGAGCAGCCGCCCTCCGGTGCCCTCGCGCACCGCGCGCACATCCACGGGCCGCCGCACCCGCAGGTCGAAGGTGCGCTCGTACCGGTCGAAGTACTCCCGGACGACCTCGGCCGAGGGCCGCGCCGGGTCGGCGCCGGTCAGCTCCATGCCGGGCAGCGCGTGCATGCCGTGCACCTTGCCGAAGGTCAGCGAGGGCCACCGGAACTGCCAGGCGCCGCCCGGCCCGGGGGAGTGGTCGAGGACGACGAAGTCGCGGTCCGGCGCGAAACCGGTGCGCCGCAGGTGGTAGGCGGCGGCCAGACCCGCCTGACCGGCACCGATGACGACGACCTCGACCTCACGTACTTCGTTCACGCTTCAAGCAACAGTCGGCCGCGCACGGATCTTCCCGCTGTTCAGCCCTTGGCCGGGGTCGTCGACGGCGGGAGACCGCCGTTGTACCGCGGGTCCGTGAAGTCGGCGAAGTCGACCTTCCGCGGGATGAGCTTCAGCTCGGTGAACGCGTCGGCGATGCGCTGCTCCGAGGCGACCAGCTGCTGGTCGACGGCGACCGGGACCCGGGTGGAGTTGGTGCGTTTCACGGAGGCCAGCGCCACCTCGTACGGCAGCCCGGTGTCCTTCGCCCACACCGTGGCCCACTCCTTCTGGTGGTCGTACACCCAGGCCGTGGCCCGCCGCAGCCGCGCCAGGTAGTCCTCGATCGCGGCGGCCTTCTTCGCGTCCTTCAGGGCGGCCGGCGCGGCGACCTGGAAGGTCAGGCCGTTGGTGATGCCGTCGCCCGTGGTGAGCACGCGGCCCTGCCCGGACTGGAGGATCTGCGAGGTGTACGGGTCCCACACGGCCCACGCGTCGACCTTGCCGGAGGTGAACGCGGCGAGCGCGTCGGCCGGCTGGAGGTACTTGACCTGGACGTCGGTGAGGCTCAGCCCGGCCGCCTTGAGGGAGGCGACCAGCTGGTAGTGCGCGGAGGAGCCCTGCGCGACGGCCACGGACCTGCCCTTGAGCTGCCGAGGGCTGGTCAGCTTCGAGCCCTTCGGCACGAGGATGGTGTCCCCCTTGGAGGTGCCGTGCCAGGCGGCGACGACGGTGATCTTCGAACCGGCGCCGGCCGCGAAGACGGGCGGGGTGTTGCCGACGCCCCCGATGTCGACGGCCTTCGCGTTCACCGCCTCCAGCAGCGGGGGGCCGGAGGTGAAGGTCGACCACTTGATCTTGTAGTTCAGGTCCTTCAGCTCTCCGGCGGCGCGCAGGATGGCCTCCGAACCGCCCTTCTGGTCACCGACGTTCAGCGTGACGGAGCCCTGTCCGTCGATGTCGGCGCCGCTCCGTGCGGAGGTGTTCCCGCCGCAGGCGGTGAGCAGGAGCGCGAGGGGCAGGAGCAGTGCGGCGGGGACGATGCGTCGTCGCATGACGGTTCCGTTCGTGTTCGCGGGGTGGGCGTTCAGGCGGCTGCGGCGGCGGTGTCGACGCCGAGCCGTTCCAGCAGTCGGGCGCGCAGGGCGGCGAAGCGGGGGTCGGTGATCTCGCGCGGCCGGGGCAGGTCGATGTGCTGCTCGTGGGCGATCCGGCCGCCGTCCATGACCAGGACCCGGTCGGCGAGCAGCACCGCCTCCTCGACATCGTGCGTGACGAGCAGCACCGCGCAGCCCCGGCGCTGCCACACCTCCCCGACCAGGCGCTGCGCCTTGATCCGGGTGAGCGCGTCCAGGGCGCCGAACGGCTCGTCGAGCAGCAGCAGGTCGGGTTCGCGCACCAGCGCGCGGGCGAGGGAGGCGCGCTGGGCCTCGCCACCGGACAGGGTCTTCGGCCAGGCATCGACGCGATGACCGAGACCGACCTCGTCCAACGCCCGCACGGCGAGCGCTCGTTCGGTCCTCCCCGGCAACCCGAGCAGGACGTTGCGCCACACCTTCTTCCAGGGCATGAGCCGGGGCGCCTGGAAGGCGACGGCCCGGCGGCGCGGCACCAGGGCCGTGCCCTCGATGTCCCGGTCGAGGCCCGCGAGGACGCGCAGCAGGGTGGACTTGCCGCAGCCGCTGCGCCCGAGCAGGGCGACGAACTCGCCGGGTGCGATGTCGAGTCGGAGGTCGTCGATGACCGCGCGCCCGTCGAAGGAGCGGGTCAGCCCCTCCACGTGGACGGCGGGCCCGGTCACCGTCCGGTGAACGTCGGTCGCCATTGCAGCAGCAGCCTTTCGAGGGAGCGGACGATGAAGTCGGCGAGCAGGCCGAGGAAGGCGTAGACGATCAGGCAGACCACGATCACGTCGGTCCGCAGGAAGTCCCGTGCCTGCACCATCAGGAACCCGATGCCGGCGTCGGCGTTGACCTGCTCGGCGAAGACGAGCGCGAGCCAGGCGATGCCGAGCGAGTACCGCAGTCCGGTCAGCGCTCCGGGGAGCGCCCCCGGCAGCACCACGTGCCGTACGAGTCCCCATCGGGACAGGCCCAAGGACTCGCCGGCCTCGATGAGTTGGGCGTCGACCCCGCGGATGCCCGCGTAGACGTTGAGGTAGAGCGGGAAGGTGACACCGAGCGTGATGATCGCGATCTTGGGGGTCTCGCCGATGCCGAACCAGATGATGAACAGCGGGATGAGACCGACGAACGGCACCGTGCGCAGCATCTGCACCGGCGCGTCCACCAGGTCCTCGCCGATCCGGAACAGCCCCGAGAGCAGGGCGAGTCCGGTGCCGGTCACCGTGCCGAACAGCAGTCCGAACGCGACCCGCTGGAGCGAGGTCCCCATGGCCGACGGCAGCGAACCATCGGCGATCAGATCCCAGCCGACCCCCGCGATACGGCCCGGCGAGGCGAGCACGTCGGCCGTCAGCACGCCGGTGGTGCTGAGGAGTTGCCACAGGGCCAGCAGCAGGAGCGGGCCCGTGGTCCGGCGCACCCAGCGGGGGACCCGGGTGCGGCGGGAGGAGGCGGGGACGACGGGCTGGAGGGCGGGGGAGGCGGGACCGGCAGTCTGCGCGGCGGGTGCCCGTGATGTGGAGATACCCGAAATGTCGGGCTCGGGGGAGTGAGGTGGGGCATGGCTGATGCTCATGGCTGCTCCACGGGAAGAGAGCGAGGGCTGGAGGAGGCGCGCCTCGGCGCGGTTACGTCATGTCCCGCTCAACTGGCAGGTCGGGGAGGACGTACGGGCGCGCCGGGCGGAACAAGATGCCCCGCGGCGGGAAAGCGACCGGAAGCGGGACGCCGCGAACGGAGAGCCGCGAAGGGGAGGGGCGAGGAGAAGGGCGTCAGCGGCCGCGGCGACACGCGGCGGAGGCCACCCGCAGCAGGTCGATGTGACCGCGCGTGGTGAGCAGGGCTGAACGCAACATGCGGCTGAACGTAGCCAGATGGCGGCGGACAGGTCAACGGTGTCTCGTCCTGTGGACCGCGTGGAGCGGAAAACGCGGGCGTCACGGGGTGTGGAAACCGGCGTATGGGTCAGGATGGTGGCATGTCCGATGCCTTCACCACGCGCGTGCTGAACGTCTCCACCGGTAGCCGGGAACGCGTCGTCGACCTCACCGCCGACTGCGAGGAGTTCCTGCGGGAGGCGGCGGCCGGCCGCGACGGTCTGCTCAACATCTTCGTCCCGCACGCCACCGCCGGCATCGCCGTCATCGAGACGGGTGCCGGCAGCGACGACGACCTCCTCGCCGCCCTGCACACCCTGCTCCCCGCCGACGACCGCTGGCAGCACCGGCACGGCAGTCCCGGGCACGGCCGCGACCACGTCCTGCCCGCCATCGTGCCGCCGCACGCGACCCTGCCGGTGCTCGGCGGACGCCTGGAGCTGGGCACCTGGCAGTCGGTGTGTCTGGTCGACACCAACAAGGACAACCCGGACCGCCGGGTCCGGCTGAGCTTCCTCGGCTGAACGCCGCCGGCCGACCCGGCGGACAGGGTGCCGGCTCACCGGACGGGGCACCGCTCACCGGACGGAGTCCCCCGGCACCGGACGGACCCGGTGCCGGGTCACGAACGCTGTCCCCGGGTGGCCCCGGCCGCACCGGGCGCCGGCACCAGGCCGAGCCGCTGCGCGCGCAGCACCGTGCCGACGCGGTCGCGGGTGCCCAGTTTGCGATAGATGTTCTCCACGTGCTTGTGCACCGTGCGGACCGAGATGCCGAGGCGGCGGCCGATCGCGTCGGCGGTGAGCGCGTCCGTGAGCAGCAGCAGGACGGCGGTCTCGCGCGGGGTCAGCGCGCAGTCCGCCGCCCGCTCGTCCGGCGCACCGGCCGGGCCGAGCGCCCGCCGCCACTCCTCCAGCAGCAGCCGCTGCCGTTCGACCGCCGCCAGCAGCGGCTGCGCGCGCTCGGCGACGGTCAGGTGGTCGTCGCTGAAGTCCGTGCCGGCCCGGTACACCAGGCACCCGGTGATCGGGGCTCCGCTCCCCGGGAGGGGCACGCCCAGCACATGGTCGACGTCCAGCACGTCGCGGAGCAGGCGGGCCGTCGCACTGGAGGGCCAGGTACGGCCCGCCGCCCGCTGCGCGCTGACCGGCGTCCGGTCGGTTCCGGCGGCGTAGTGACCGGCGAAGGGGTAGCCCGCCCGCAGCAGGCCCAGGTCGGCTTCCCCCAGCCGGGCCAGCTCCGCGGCGGCGTCGGGCAGCGTGCCGATCGTGCCCTCGCTCTCGCTCCACTCGTCCAGCTTGTGGATGACCGCCTCGCCGCCGCACACGTCCGCCAGCGTGCCGGCCAGCATCGGCCACAGCCGCTCGGGCTCCCGTTCGTGCAGTGCCGCCACGGCGACGGCCATCATGCGCTCGTAGGCCTTCTCCAGCCGCACGGGTTCCTCTCCGGTTGCCTCGCGTACCCGTCCTCCCCGTCGGCGTACGTAGTTGTACGCATATCCCTGCGGTCCCCGGCTGTCGCACACTTCAACCCGGCGACACCGGCTGTTCGGACACACAGTGTGTCCGAGGGGCCGCCGGCACGGGGGAACGGCGGCCCGTCCGGTGTCGCCCGCCACGTGCCTCTGCCCCTCCCGGCCGGCTCCTGGCCGACACAACGGGCGACGCCCCCCGGGCGGAGCCGGAGGGCGTCGGGACGGGCTGACGGATCAGGCGCGCTCGGCGCCGCCGTCCCGCTGCTCGGCCTTCGCCGCCTTCGCCGCCTTCTCCTGCTTCAGCTCCTTGAGCCGCGCGGCCTCCTTGCGGACCTCCGCCTGGGTGGCGCGCTCCTTCTCCAGCCACTCGGGCCGCTCCTGCCGGAGCGCCTCGATCTGCTCGGTGGTCAGCGCCTCGGTGACCCCGCCGCGGGCCAGACCCGCGATGGACACGCCCAGCCTGGCGGCCACCACCGGACGCGGGTGGGGACCATTGCTCCGCAGCTCGCGCAGCCACTCGGGCGGGTCGGCCTGCAACTGGTTCAGCTCGGCGCGCGTGACCACACCCTCCTGGAAGGAGGCGGGGGTGGCGGGGAGGTACACACCCAGCTTCTTCGCCGCGGTCGCGGGCTTCATCGTCTGGGTGCTCTGCTGCGACTTCATGCGGTCAAGGGTATCGGCCGCGGGCCGGAGGGCCGACCACGGCCGGTGAGGAGGCCCGCGGCGGCGGGGCCGGTGCCGGAGCGCGGGGAGCGCTTGTCGGCGGAGCCTCGTGGGGGGCGGTGACGGCGCGCGGGTGGTGTTTGTCGGCGGGCCCTGGTGGGGGTGACGCTGGGTGGGCAGCGCTTGTCGGCGGGCCCTGGCAGGGGCGGTGACGCTGGGTGGGCAGCGCTAGTCGACGGGGCCTGGTGGGGGCCGGTGCCTGAGCCTGGGTGGTGATCGTCGGTCGGGGCCTGGCGGGGCCGGTGCCGGAACCCGGGCAGCGCGTGTCGGCGAGGCCTCGCCGCGGCCGTGGCCGAGAGCCGTGCCGGCGGCCCGTGGCGGGCGGTCACCGGCCGGGCCGGTAGCCTGGCCTGATGACAGGCTCGGAGGATTCACCGTCGTTCCGGCTCGCGTACGTTCCCGGAGTGACGCCCGCCAAGTGGGTGAGGATCTGGAACGAGCGCCTGCCCGGCATCCCGCTCACCCTCGTCCAGGTCCCGGCCGCCGAGGCGCCCGAGGTGCTGCGCGCGGGGGAGGCCGACGCCGGGTTCGTCAGGCTGCCGGTCGACCGTACGTTCTTCAGCGCGATCCCGCTCTACACCGAGACGACCGTGGTCGTCGTCCCCAAGGACCACCTGATCACGGCGGCGGACGAGGTGACCCTGGCCGACCTCGCCGACGAGGTGCTCTTCCACCCCCTCGACGACGTCTTCGACTGGGAGGCGCCGCCCGGCGAACCGGCCTTCGAGCGGCCCGCCACCACCCAGGACGCCATCGAGCTGGTGGCGGCGAACGTCGGCCTGCTGGTCGTCCCGCAGTCCCTGGCCCGCCTGTACCACCGCCGGGACCTCACCTACCGCCCGGTCGCCGACGCCCCGCAGTCGAGCGTCGCCCTGTCCTGGCCGGAGGACGCCACGACCGACCTGGTGGAGGAGTTCATCGGCATCGTGCGCGGACGCACCGTCAACAGCACCAGGGGGCGTACGGCGGCCACGTCCTCGGCCGACGAGCAGCGCAAGGGCTCCGACCGGAGCGGCACCCGCCCGGCACCGGCTGCGAAGTCGCAGGCCAAGTCGTCCGGCAAACCGTCGGCGAAGTCCTCGGGCAAGCCTGCCGGCCGCACGGCACGCGCCCGTACGGGCGGCGGGAAGCCCGTCAAGCGGGGGAAGCCGCGCCGGAGGTCGTGAGGCCCTCCGCCGGAGGCCGTGCGGCCCTCACGGGCCGGGCCGGACGCCCTCCACGGCGCCCCCCTCTTCCCAGCCGCGCCCGACCGGCTCGCCGGCCTTCTCCGGTTCGGGACGCACCTGGCGCTCCCGCAGATCGGTGACCGCGAGGACGAGGGCGACCAGGATGATCCCCGCGACGGTGAGCAGCCCGAGCTGGAGTGCCGTGTCGGCGCGGCCGTGATTGGCGAGGTGGGCGAAGTACACCGCGCCCACCACCGCGATCCCGGCGGCCGAGCCGACGCGCTGGCCCGTCTGGAGGACTCCACCGGCCGCGCCCGCCCGGTGCACGGGGACGCGGGTGAGGGTGAGGGTGGTGTTCGGGGAGACCGTCAGGCCGGATCCGATGCCGCCGATGAGGAGGGGCAGTGCCGACGCCCATCCCACATTGCGTCCGGGCACCAGCTCCACCGCCGCCACCACCCCGAGCACGCCCAGGGCCACCCCGCCCAGACCCATGACGACCAGCTTGCGGCCGAAGCGCACCACCAGCCGGCCGCCGATGGCCGCGCCGACCGCCGAGGCCGCCGCGAAGGGCAGGACCGTGAGCCCTGACGCCAGCGCGCTGTAGCCCACGCCGTTCTGGAGGTACAGGGCGTAGAGGAAGAAGACGGTGGTGAAGCCCGCGAAGTAGCTGAGGCTGATCAGGGCGCCGATCGTGAAGGAGCGCAGGGAGAACAGCGCCAGGTCGACCAGCGGGGCCCGGCCGAGCCGCCCCTGCCGTCTCTCCCACGCCCAGAACGCGCCCAGCAGCACGACGGCCAGCGGCATCAGCGCCCACTTCTCCCGCCCGGTCCACTGCTGTTCCTGCACCAGGGGCAGCATGAGCGCGAGCACGCCCGAGCCGAGGAGGAACACGCCGAACAGGTCGAACTCCTCGTGCTTGCCCGTGGCCGGGAAGCGCGGCAGCAGCCGGAGGCCCGCGGCGAAGGCGGCCACTCCGATCGGCAGGTTGACGAAGAAGACCCAGCGCCAGCCGTCGTCGGTGCCGGCGGCGTCGATCAGCAGGCCGCCCGCCAGCGGTCCCGCCGCCGTGGACACCCCGATGACGGTGCCGAGCACCCCGAAGGCCTTGGCCCGCTCGGAGCCCTGGAACATCTGCTGGATCAGCCCGGACGTCTGCGGCGCGACGATGCCCGCCGCGGTGCCCTGGATCAGCCGGAACACCACCAGCCAGCCGGTGCCGGGCGCGAATCCGCAGGCCGCCGAGGCGACCGTGAACAGGGCGAGCCCGAAGAGGAAGGCCTGGCGCCGGCCGCGCATGTCGCCCAGCCGGCCGGCGGGGACCAGCGCCAGCCCGAAGGTGAGGGCGTACCCGGAGACCACCCATGCCTGGGTCGCCTCCGAGGCTCCGAGTCCGCGCTCCAGCGAGGGCAGCGCCACGTTGACGATCGAGGTGTCGAGGAGCGAGATGAAGCCCGCTGCCAGACAGACCCCGAGCGCCTTCCACCGCCGCTCGTCGGGGGCGGTCCGGGCCTGTTCTGTGCTCATGGGGTCACGCTATGCAGTCACGGGCGCGCGCGCACGCCGGGAACGACCGCCCGTCACCCCGGAACAGCGCCTTCCCCCTCCGGTCCCCTCCCCGCGCCGAGGCGGCTCAGGAGACGTACGACGCCCTCCGCGCCGTACGCACCACGGCCTCCCCGTCCGCACGCCCCGGCCGGCCTTCGGCCACCCAGGTGTCCACGGTCTTCCCGCGGGGACGACCGGCGCGCCCTTGCTCCGAAAGGGCGCCTCCGCCCCCACCGCGCCGAGCGGGGTGGTCCCGCCGGGACGGAGGGGGTGGGCGACGCCAATGTCTCAGCGGGCCGTGTCCCGCAGCCACGCGTACGCCGACCGTGCCGTGAACTCCGCCTGGCCGCCCCGCAGGAGGAGCGACGCGGTGCCGAACCCGGGAGCCTCGGCCTGGGCGGGTACGTACGGAACGGCCAGGCAGCGCATGCCGGCCGCGTGGGCGGCGGCCGCCCCGGGGGCCGCGTCCTCCACGACCACGCAGTCGGCCGGGTCCGCGCCGAGTCGGCGGGCCGCCTCCAGGAAGACGTCCGGGGCGGGTTTGCCGTGCGGGACCTCGTCGGCCGAGACCACCGTGCGCAGGAAGGCGGCCAGGCCGGTGCCCGCCAGGATCGCCTCGATGGCCTCCGGGGAGGAACCCGACGCCACGGCCATCGGCACCTTCTCGCCGGCCAGCAGCTCCACGAACGCGCGCATCTCCGGGTACGCGCGCGTGCGGGTGCGGGCCAGCTCCAGATAGCGGCGGTTCGTCGCGTCCAGCAACTCCGCCGCCGGGGCGCGCAGGCCGTAGCGCTCCCGCCAGATCATGACCGTCTCCCGGGTGCTGATGCCGACGTAGCTCTCGTGGTCCGCCCAGGTGAAGTCCGGGACGCCGTGTTCGGCCAGGGTCCGGCGGCTCGCCTCGTAGTAGTTCGGCTCGCTGTCCACCAGCGTTCCGTCGAGATCGAAGATGACCGAGAGGGCGCCGAGATCGCTCATGGCGTCCAGGATGCCAAGCGTCAGGCGCGGGCCGCCCGCCCCACCGACTCGACCAGCGGCAGCAGCCGGTACGGGACGCGCTCGCGCAGCGCCACCTCCGTGCGGGTGCGCACCACGCCCGGCAGGCTGATCAGCTTCTGGATCACGTCCTCCAGGTGGGCGTTGTCCCGGCCCACCACGCGCGCGAGCAGGTCTCCGCCACCGGTGATCGAGAAGGCCTCCACGATCTCCGGTACGGCGGCCAACGCGTCCCCCACGTCGTCCAGATGGCCCTGGGTGACCTCGATGTGCACGAACGCCAGCACCGGATGCCCGAGCGCGGCGGGGGACAGGGACGGACCCGTTCCGGTGATCACGCCCTCCCGTTCCATCCGGTCGAGCCGGGCCTGGAGCGTGCCGCGGGCCACGCCGAGGATGCGGGCGTACTCGCGCACGCTGGTGCGCGGCTGCTCCAGGAGCAGCCGCAGGATGCGGGTGTCGAGTGCGTCCACGGCCATGATGGACGACTGTACCAATGGTCCAGGTCACCCCGAGTCGCCCGTACCGCCCGACCTGGTCCGTTGGCATTCCGGTGAGCGCATGCGCCGGACCGGTGCTGTGCCAATGGCCCAGCGATTCGCGTCACACTTGAGCCAGTGACCCCGGTGATGCTCTCATGGAGGTGTCGATGGCGCTGCGGACCCCCGCGGCGCCTTTTCTGTGCCGGTGTACTCGCACACCCAGGGGAGGGCAGCAGTGCTGAAGAGGATGTTCGTGGCTCCGGACCCGGGACGGGCGCGGCTGCGCTTCGCCGCGCGGGCCGTCCTCGGCATCGGACTGGCGGTGGTGGTCTGCGGACTCGCCGGGCACTCCCTCGCCGGTGCGGTCACCGGCGGCCTCGCCGCGCTGCTCGCGCTGTTCACCGTCGCCGACCCGACCGTGCGCGGGCAGGCCGTCACCACCGCTCTGCTGCCCGCCGTGGGGGTGCCGGTGCTCGCCGCCGCGGCCGAGCTGCACGACCACCCCGTCGCCCGCGACCTCACCTTCCTCGCCGTCGTCGGCGCCGGCGTCTACGCCCGCCGGTGGGGCCCGCGCGGGCACAGCCTCGGCGTGTTCGCCTTCATGACGTTCTTCGTGGCCCAGTTCCTGCACGCCGCCCCGGGACAGCTGCCCGAGCTGTACGCCGCCGTCCTGCTCTCCGTGCTCAGCGCGGCCGTCGTGCGGTTCGGCCTGTG
The DNA here is from genome assembly GCF_040609555.1 of Streptomyces sp. NPDC004658. Taxonomy (NCBI): domain Bacteria; kingdom Bacillati; phylum Actinomycetota; class Actinomycetes; order Kitasatosporales; family Streptomycetaceae; genus Streptomyces; species Streptomyces sp. NPDC004658. The sequence goes on along the minus strand of NZ_JBEXKG010000051.1, from coordinate 11,321 downwards.
GTGCTACGAGCGCCGGCTGCCCCCTGCCGCCGTACCCGCTCCGCCCGCCGGGACCGGGCTGGCCCGGGTGACCACCCGGCAGGCCGTCCAGGCCACCGCGGGCGCCGGGTTCGCACTCGTCGTGGGCCAGCTGGTGTCCGGACAGCGCTGGTACTGGGCCGTCGGCGCCACCTGGTGGATCTTCGTCAACACCGCCTCGCGTGGCGAGACGCTGGTCCGGGGCTTCCGCCGGGTCCTCGGCACGGTCCTCGGCATCGGTCTGGGCTTCCTGATCGCCGTGCCCGTGCACGGCGCGCCCGTGCCGACGGCCGTCCTCGTCGCGGTCGCCGTGTTCGGCATCTTCTACACGGCCGCCGTCTCCTACACCTGGATGATGCTCTGGGTGACCCTGCTCGCCGAGACCCTGTACGGCCTCCTCGGCGTCCTCAGCCCCGGACTGCTCGCGCTGCGGCTCGTGGAGACCGGTGTCGGGGCGCTCGGCGCCGCGCTCGCCGTCCTGTTCGTGCTGCCGGTCACCACGCACGCCACCACCGACGCCTGGATCCAGCGGGCCCTGCGCTGCGTGCACGCCTGCACGGCCGAGGCCGCCGCCCGCCTCGCCGGCTCCACCACGGCCGACCCCGCGCCGCGCGTGGCCGAACTGGAGCAGCTGCTCGGCCGGGTCCGGCTCTCCGTGGCCCCGCTGGTGCACCCGCTGAACCCGATGCCGGCGCGCAGGGCGCGGGCCCGGCGAGTCCTGGCGCTGCTCGACGACTGCGCCCGCGAGATCCGGGGTCTGGTCGCGGTCGCCGCCGACCCCGAGGCCTCCCACGACGCCCGCCTCGCCGCCGCCTGCTGGCGCGTGGAGGCCGCCGTCGAGGCCCTCACCGAAGGGCGCGCCGAACACTTCCACCGCCCCGCCGAGCCGCCCGCCGAACCCGCCCTGGCCCATCTGCACGGCCTGGAACGCGCCCTCGCCGAACTCGCGGAGCCGCTGCGCGCGCCGTCCGGCTCCCGGCTGGTCGGGGCGTGACCCGGGCGGGGCGCACGGGAACCGAGTGCGCCCCCGCTTCGCGCGAAACGCCCCGACTCGCGGAAGAACCGCCCGGCCACCCCGGCCTCTTGGTCTAGACCTCGGGTGATCGACTGCTACCGTCGGCCCCGGACCGGGCTCGACGGCCTCGACCGAGAGGGGACAGCGGTGACACAGGACGGCAGGGCGGGCAGGCGCCGGGCGTTCATCGGATCGTTCACGGCGGCGGGCGGCCCCGGACTGGTGACCGCCGGGGTCGCACCGGACACCGGGGCGCTCACCCTCGTCTCCGCCGTGCGGGACGTACCCGACCCCTCCTATCTGGCCCTGTCACCGGACGGGCACACGCTCTACGCGGTCAGCGAGACGGCCGAGGGCGCCGTCGCCGCCTACCGCGTCACCGGTGACCGGCCGGAACCCGCCTGCCCGCCGGTGCCCGTGGCCGGCAGCGGCCCCACCCACCTGAGCCTGTACGACGGGCACGTGCTCACCGCCAACTACGGCTGCGGCAGCGTCACCGCCGTCCCCCTGCGCCCGGACGGCACGCTCGCCGGCGCCCCTTCCGGACGGCTCCAGCACACCGGGTCGGGGCCGCACGACCGGCGCCAGCGCGGCCCCCACGCCCACCAGGTGCAGCCCGACCCCAGCGGGCGGTGGGCCGTCAGCGTCGATCTCGGAACCGACTCGGTGCGCGTGTGCACCCTCGCGGACGGCAGCCCCGCCGTGCACCGCGAGATCGCCCTGCGCCCCGGCTCCGGGCCGCGCCACCTCGCCTTCCACCCGGACGGCGAGCACGCCTACGTGGTCAACGAGCTGACCCCCACGGTCACGGTGTGCCGCTGGGACGCCGCGGCCGGCTCCCTGAAGCCCCTGGCCGAGGTGCCCGTGCTGCCCGGCGCGCCCTCGGGCGACGCCTACCCCTCGGGGATCGTCGTCTCGCCCGACGGCCGCTTCGTATGGACCGCGACCCGGGGCGAGGACGTCCTGTCCGTCCTCGCCGTCGAGGCGGACGGGCTGCGGCTGACCGCCACGGTGCCCTGCGGCGGGCACTGGCCGCGGGCGCTGGCCGAGCACGACGGCTTCCTCTACGCCGCGAACGAGCGCTCCGGCGACGTGACCTGGTTCGCCGTCGACAGGACGACGGGCGTTCCCCGTTACGACGGCTCCGTACGGGTTCCGGCGGCCTCCTGCGTGGTCTTCGGCTGAAGAAGGGCGCGGCGGCGTCGTCCGGGGCGTGCGGCCCCCGCCACCGCGGCGGCTGCGCGACGCGCCGTCACGACCTCGGAGGCACGGTGAGGGACAGCCAGGCCGAAGGGCCCGCTCCGGGAGAGGAGCGGGCCCTGAAGTCGTACAGGTGCCGGTGGTCCGCAGGCCGGACGCCGGAGGTGTCAGCGGACCGGCGCGCTCTGCGGCTGCTGCGGGGCGATGCCGAGGGCCGTCGTGTACTTGGCGAGCGCCAGCTTGCCGATCGCCGGGTACGCGCCGAGCGCCTCGGCCGTGGAGCAGCCCGCCTCCTCGGCGGCGGCCGCCAGCAGCGCCGGGTCGATCTCCGGGCCGATCAGGTACGGCGCCAGGGCCAGCTGCTGCGAGCCCGCGGTGCGCAGCTGCTCGGCCACGGAGGCGATGGAGCCCTCCTGGTCCAGGGCCGCCGCCATCACCGGCACGGCCAGGCGCGCGGCGAGCAGCATGCCGGTGATCCCGGCCGCCTGGACGGCCTCCTCGCCGCCCACGGAGGCCAGGATGATGCCGTCCGCGGCGGTGGCCACGGTGAACAGCCGGGCACGGTCGGCGCGGGCCAGACCGGCCTCCGACAGCCGCACGTGCAGCGCCTCCGCGAGCAGCGGGTGCGGGCCGAGGACATCGGTCAGGTCGGCGGCGACCCGGCTGTCCATCACGGCCTGACGGATCTGACGCAGCAGCGCGCTGTCCGGACCCGCGAGCAGCGGGACGACGACCGCCACCGGGCCGTCGGGCTCCTTGATTCCCTCGACCCCGGCGGCGACGGCCTGCTCGTACCGGGCGGTGCGCTCCTCGGCGGCGCGCGCCAGCACGGAACGGAGCGTCGGGAACTCGCTGTCGTCCCCGTCGAGGTACCCGATCCGGGCGTCGAGGCCGGGCAGCTCGGAGCGGGCGATGCTCACGACCTCCTCGGCGAGGCTGCGCGTGGTGGTGCTGGGCACACCGGGCACCGCGAGGACGAGCGCGGGCGCGCCCTCGGGAGCCACCAGCGGTTCCGGACGGCGGTGCCGTCCGGGCTGGCGGGGTCGCGGCATTCGTACGGGCAGGCCGGACGCGGGTCCAGTGGGGGAGCTCATGGCGCCGCATGTTACTGGCTTCCTGGCCTCCGCCGTTCGGGGAGGGTGCAGGTGAGCGGTATCCGTCCGGATTTGTCTGATGAGTTGCGCCCCGGCGACGCGTGCGGTCGGCATGTGCCGGGCGCATATGCCGGCCGCATGCGTCCGGCGGGGTGGAGGGACAGGGACGGAACCGCTGGTCCGAGGCGACGCCGGGTCATGCGAGCGCCTCTGTCACCCCCCTGCGCCGGTCCCTGTCTCGTCGCCGCTCACGAAGAGGCCGCCCGGTGGGCTCCCCTTCGGGTGCGCCGGTCCGCCGCGCGACGCGGTCACGGCAGACGCCAGTCCACCGGCTGCCCGCCCTGCTGGATCAGCAGGTCGTTGGCCCGGCTGAACGGGCGCGAGCCGAAGAAGCCGCGGTCGGCCGACATCGGTGAGGGATGCGCGGACTCCACCGCCGGCAGACGGCCCAGCAGCGGACGCAGATTGCGGGCGTCACGGCCCCACAGGATGGACACCAGCGGCTTGCCACGTGCCGCCAGGGCCCGGATCGCCTGCTCGGTGACCTCTTCCCAGCCCTTGCCGCGATGCGCGCCCGGGCTGCGCGGCGCCGTGGTGAGCGCCCTGTTCAGCAGCAGTACGCCCTGCTCGGTCCACGGCGTGAGATCCCCGGTGGACGGCTGGGGGAGCCCCAGGTCGGTGTGCAGCTCGCGGAAGATGTTGATCAGGCTGGGCGGCAGCGGGCGCACGTCCGGTGCCACGGAGAACGACAGGCCCACCGCGTGCCCCGGTGTGGGGTACGGGTCCTGACCGACGATCAGGACCCGTACCTCGTCGAAGGGTTGCTGGAAGGCCCGCAGGACGTTCGGTCCGGCCGGGAGGTACGTGCGCCCCGCGGCGATCTCCGCGCGCAGGAAGTCGCCCATCGCGGCGATCCGTCCGGCGACGGGTTCCAGGGCCTTCGCCCAGCCCGGTTCGACGATTTCATGCAAGGGTCGTGGTGCCACGGGCGTCACCCTACTGCCGTACACCTGCCGGCGATCAACCGACGGCCGGAGCAGGACGGGTGGCACCTCGCCGCGGCCCGCCTCCGTGAGAGTCCGGGCGATGAGGGGTCAGTCGATCACCGCCGCCCGTACGCACAGCACGTCCGGCAGGTGTGCGGCCAGCAGCTGCCAGCTGTCGCCGTCGTCGGCCGAGGCGTACACCTCGCCGTTGCGGTTGCCGAAGTACACCCCGGCGGGGTCGGCGTCGTCCGTGCACAGCGCGTCCCGCAGGACCGTGCCGTAGTGGTCCTCCTCCGGCAGTCCCTTGGACAGCGGCTCCCAGCTGCGGCCGGCGTCCGCCGTGCGGAAGACCCGGCAGCGGTGCCCCGCGGGCACCCGGTCCGCGTCGGCGTTGATCGGGAAGACGTACGCCGTGTCGCCCCGGCGCGGATGCGCGGCCGCCGCGAAGCCGAACGTCGACGGCAGGCCCTCGCCGATGTCGGTCCAGCGCGCGCCCGCGTCGTCGCTGCGGTACACCCCCCAGTGGTTCTGCAGATACAGCCGGTCCGGGTCCACCGGATCCCTGACGATCTTGTGGACGCACTGGCCGAACTCCGGGTCCCGGTCCGGCAGGAACACCGCCGACACACCCGAGTTGGACGGCGACCAGCTCGCGCCGCCGTCCGTCGTGCGGAACACGCCCGCCGCGGACACGGCCACCGTCACCGCCCCGGGGTCGCGCGCGTCGGTGAGCACCGTGTGCAGGCACTGGCCGCCCGCGCCCGGCACCCACTGCGAGCGGGACGGGTGCTCCCACAGCGGCCGGACCAGTTCGAACGTCTCGCCGCGGTCCTCCGAGCGGTACAGCGCGGCCGGTTCCGTGCCCGCGTACACCACATCGGGTTCGGCGGCGGACGGGTGCAGCTGCCAGACGCGCTCCAGCGAAGCGCCGGTCTCCTTCGGGAACTTCACGGCCGGCCGGGCCGGTTCGGTCCAGCTGCGGCCGAGGTCGTCGGAGTGGAACACCGACGGACCCCAGTGCGCGCTGTCCCCGCCCGCCAGCAGCCGGGGCCGGGCGCCCCGGGTGTCGATCGCCACCGAATAGATCGCCTGCGCGTTGAAGTACGGACTCTCGTCGAACTCCCAGGGGCCGCCACCCCTCCGCCGCGCGATGAACAGGCCTTTGCGGGTGCCCACCGCGAGCAGTACCTCGGTCATGCCGATCACCTCCGGGACGCCGTTGTCCCGATCGCCGTCAGATATCGGCCAGTGTGCACCCCACCACTGACACTCTCCCCCGGAGTAGACGTTCCACCAGGTCACCGCCTGTGTCGCCGGGGTACGGCGACAATCGGCCGGTCCCGTTCCGGGATGCGCCTGCGCGAAAGGGGTGTCTCGTGCGACCGTCGGGGAGACGGCTCGTCGTGAGCAACGGGGCGATCTCCCGCGTATGGGAGGGCGGTCCGGCCGGTCGGTGCGCTCGTGAGGAGGATGCCCTTGAAGGCGTTCCGTGGTCCGAAGGTGTGGCTGTGGCGCTGGCGGCGCAACCCGCTCAAACGCCGGGCCGACGTCGTGGAGGCCTGGGTGGTGCTCGGCGCCTGTCTGCTGACCGTCCTGGCCGGCGTGCTCGCCGGCCTCGCCGCGGCCGGCTCGGTGGAGCACGGACTCGCCCGGGAGCGGGCCACCTGGCGGCCCACCGTGGCCCGGGTCGTCGCGCAGGTCCCGGGCAGGTCCCCGGCGCACAGCAGTCATGCCTCCTCCGGCGAACAGGTCTGGGCGGAGGTCCGCTGGACGGCCGTCGACGGCTCCGCCCACACCGGTCGGATCCGGGTGGAACCGGGCAGCAGGCCCGGTACGCCGGTCACCGTCTGGACCGACCCGCGGGGCAGCCTGGTCAACCGCCCCGCCACCGCCTCCGAGGCCGCGTTCCGATCCGTCCTGATAGGGCTTCTGGTCGGCTCGGGTGCCGCCGCCGTCCCCCTGGTGACGGGCCTGGCCGTACGGGGCCGGCTGGAACGCCGGCGCATGGAGGCCTGGGACGCGGAGTGGGCCCGGCTCGGCCCCCAGTGGGGCCGCACGGTCTGATCCCGGGGCGCCCCGACCGCCGGCACCCTCCGGCCCATCGGACCCTCTCCGCCCCGAACCCAGCCGTCCCGCACCCGGCTAAAGCCCCGCCGACAGCTCCCGGCACCTCCTCAGCAGCTCCTCGTCGTCAGGGATGTCACGGCTGCGGTACGGGCCATCCTGGGCCGTGTGCCGGCGTTTCCGGGCCGGTTCCGCGGTGATCAGGTCGCGCAGCGGCGCGGCGGCCGCGCCCATCGTGGTCAGGCACCGGGCGATCGGGACGCGGGTGCGGGGGTCCGCCGTCCAGGCGGAGCGGAGGACGGGCAGGACCGGTCCGGGGTCCCCGGCGATGCGCCACAGCGCGCACGCGGCCGGTATCCGCTCCCGCACCGGTCCGGACGCGGCGAGGCGGCGCAGCTCGGGCAGGGCGGGGCGCGCGGCCGGGCCCAGCCCGCCGAGCTGCCGGGTGGCGGCGCGGCGGGTGCCCGGGTCGTCCCGCGCCAACTCCCGCAGCAGGACGGGGAGTACGGCGGTGGCGTCCCCGTCCGCCGACCACAGCGCGCCCGCCGCGGTGGCCGCGTGCCGGGTGGAGAGCAGCCGGCGCAGCAGCGGTGCCGTCCGCGCGGCGGCGCCCAGTTCCGCCAGTGTCTCGATCACCTGGCCGGCGACCGCGTCCCGTGCCCCCAGGCCGTGGGGGGCGCCCGACAGGAGCCGGACCAGTCCGGGGACGGCCTCCTTGTCGCCGATGGCCCGGAGCGCCGCCAGCAGCGGGGCCGCGTGCACGGCGGCGGTGGGGGAGGCGAGCGGGACGCGGCCGAGGCGGAGCCGCAGCGCGGGGGCCAGCGGAGCCGCGGCCCGGCCCAGGTGCGCGGCTTCGCGGCCCAGTCCGACCGGCGCCACCGGCCCGGCCAGCAGCTGGGCCAGGGCCGGGACCGCGCGGGGGTCGCCCGCCCTGGCCAGCGCCTTGAGCGGGCCGCCGAGCGTGGGGGAGCCGCGCTCCCAGCGGTGCGTCCACAGGTCGGGCCGGGCGGCCACCAGCGCGTGCAGGTCGTCCGCCGCGGGCGCGGCCAGCGCGTACAGCTCCGCCAGGACCGAGACCGCCGCGTCGCGCAAGCGGTCCTGATCGGTGTTCAGCTGGGCGCCGAGCAGCCGTACGGGCGCGCCGAAGTCACCGCGCCAGCCACGGAACAGGCCCGCCGACATCCAGACGGCATTGCACCGGTCCACCGGGTCCGGGCTGGCCAACTGCCCGGCGAGCAGGGCGATCCGGTCCTGGACCCGGTCTCCGAGCGCGCTGTGCAGGGTGCGCAGCAGGCCGGCGCCCTGTTCGTCCGAGGGACGCAGCCGCCGTATCCGGCGCACCAGGGTGTCCGTGCCGCAGCGCTCGGCGGCCGGCCGGCGCTGTGCGGACCGCTCGTGCAGCAGCCGGACCGCCGTGGGCACCAGGTCGGCCGGGAGCCGGACGGGCGCGTGGAGCGCGAGCTGGCCGAGCGCCGCGAGCCGCGGGCCCGGCGCGCAGGGCGGTGCGCTCTGTTCGGCCAGGAGGTCCAGGGCGCCGTCGGCGAGGGCGGGATACCGGCGCGCGAACCGGGCGAGCGCCTCCGTCAGGGCCGTCAGGACGTGGTCGTCCCGCTCCGCCCGCAGGCGCCGCCGCAGCAGCTCCAGGACCCTCACGGGCTGGTCCAGGAAGCGCACGAGAGCCCCGGCCGCCACCCGGCGCACCACCGGATCCGGGTCCCCGGCGAGTGCGACGAAGGCCTCGGCGCCGGCGCGCACCGCCTCCCGCGCCGCGTTCGCCGCACCGTCCGCGCCCGCGCCTTCTGCGCTCTCCCCGCCGATGCCGACCAGCAGTTCCACGACGCACCCCCGGTCCGGTACCTCCTCGCGGGCCGCCAGCGCGAACAGGAACGGCACGCAGGCCGGTGTCGCCTCGTACACCCTCCCCTGGTGGTGCACCGCGTCGTACAGCCCGTCGAGCGCGGTCGCCCGCTCGGCGGTGTCCGGGGACGCCAGGGCCCGTAACCACCCGGGCACGTCCTCCGCGCTGCCGTGCGCGTGCCGCAGCGAGGCCCAGTCGACCTCGTCGATCCCCGTGAACACGTCGTCCTCCCTGCCCCGCCCAGGCCAGTGGCACCTGAGCGGGAGTGTGCACCACGGCACCGACAACGGTCCGGAGACGCCTGCTGACTGTGTGCGATCCGTCGACGCCGACCGGCCACCGGGACGTGGTCGTCCGCACGCGCGCGGGAAGGGGTCAGTTCCGGTCGGGCAGGGCGCGCTCCAGGATGGCGTCGAGGTCGGTTCCGGCGGGCAGCGTGCCGAACGCGTGGCCCCAGTCGCCGCCCAGCCGGCTCGCGCAGAAGGCGTCCGCGACCGGGTGCGGGGCGTGCCGCACGAGCAGGGAGGCCTGGAGCGCGAGCGCCATCCGCTCGACCAGCCGGCGAGCGCCCGCCTGATCGGTTCCGGCCACCGCGCGCTTGAGCGCGGCCACGGCCGTGTCGAGCCGGGCGTCCGCCCCGCGCGCGAGGGCGAGTTCGGCGAACAGCGCCTCGGTGGTGTCCGGTTCGCGGCCGAGGGCGCGCAGCACGTCGAGCGCGTTGACGTTGCCGGAGCCCTCCCAGATGGACAGCAGCGGAGCCTCGCGGTAGTGCCGGGGCATGCCGGAGTCCTCGACGTACCCGTTGCCGCCCAGGCACTCCAGCGCCTCGGCGGTGAAGGCCGGTCCCCGCTTGGTGACCCAGTACTTGCCGACGGCGGTGGCGAGGCGCCGGAAGGCCCGCTCCCCGGCGTCCCCCCGCACCGCGCGGTCGGCCGCGCCGGCCAGCCGCAGCGTGAGCGTCGTCGCCGCCTCCGACTCCAGCGCGAGATCGGCCAGGACGTTGCGCATGAGCGGCTGGTCGATCAGCCGGGCGCCGAACGCGCTGCGGTACCGGGCGTGGTGCCCCGCCTCGACCAGCGTCTTGCGCATCAGGGTCGCCGAGGACATCACGCAGTCCAGACGGGTGCAGTTGACCATCTCGATGATGGTCTTCACGCCCCGCCCCTCCGGCCCCACCAGCCAGGCCACGGTCCGGTCGAACTCCGGCTCCGAGGAGGCGTTGGAGCGGTTGCCCAGCTTGTCCTTCAGCCGCTGGATGCGGAAGGTGTTGCGGCTGCCGTCCGGCAGGACGCGCGGCACCAGGAAGCACGACAGCCCGCCCGGGGCCTGCGCGAGCACCAGGAACACGTCGCACATCGGCGCCGAGGTGAACCACTTGTGCCCGCTCAGCGTGTAGACGCCCACCTCACCCGTGGGCGTGGCCGTGGTGGTGTTCGTCCGGACGTCGGAGCCGCCCTGCTTCTCGGTCATGCCCATCCCGGCGAGCAGCCCGGGTTTCTCGGTGGGAACGCGCAGCCGGTGGTCGTACTCCCGGCTGGTGAGCAGCGGCTCGTACACCTTGGCGAGATCCGGCTGTGCGCGCAGGGCGGGCACGGCGGCGTACGTCATGGACGTGGGGCAGCCGTGTCCCGCCTCCGTGTGCCCCCACACCAGGCCGCCCGCGGTCCGGGCGACGTGCGCGCCCGGCCGGTCGTCGGCCCACGGGGCGCCGGCCAGACCCTCGGCGACCGCCGTGCGCATCAGGTGGTGCCAGCTGGGGTGGAACTCCACCTCGTCGACACGGTGGCCGTAGCGGTCGTGGGTGCGCAGCACCGGCTCGTACCGGTTCGCCAGCTCACCCCACTCCTGCGCCTCCTCGCTGCCGGCGCGCGCCCCCAGCCGCCGGATGCCCTCCTCGGCCCACTCCGCGCCCTCCCGGCGCAGCCCCTCCAGCAGGGCCGGGTCGGCGGAGGCGTCGTAGGGCGCGAGCGGCGGAGGCTGGTTGGTCACGTCGTGCGTGGCGTACGACGGCTGGGACGGCGACGGCAACTGCGACTGCCCGGAAATCGAGACCATGACAGCATGTTGCACTCTTCCTGCGGCTGTAGCAATGATGCAACACGGGGGCGCGCGTACAGTACGGGGCCATGCGCATGAACGTCTCCGCGGAGCCAGACGACACGGACACCGACGCGGCCGGTCTGCGACCGCTGTCCGCCCGGTCGGTCGTGCTGAGCCTGCTCCTCGGTGTGCATCCGCCCCAGCTGCCGGTGAAGGACCTGGTGCGGCTGGTGGAGCCGTTCGGCGTCGGCGGCTCCACGCTGCGGGCCGCGCTGAGCAGGATGGTGGCCGCCGGCGATCTGCGGCGCACCGACTCCGTCTACCGGCTCAGCGACCGGCTGCTGGCCCGGCAGCGCCGCCAGGACGAAGCCGTGCGTCCTCGCACGCGCGCGTGGGACGGCGACTGGGAGATGGTGGTGATCACGGCGACGGGCCGCGGCCCCGCCGAACGCGCCGACCTGCGCGCCCGGCTGACCGGCCTGCGCCTGGCCGAGCTCCGCGAGGGCGTGTGGCTGCGGCCGGCCAACCTCGACCGCCCACTGCCGGCCGACCTGCGCCAGGTGGCGCTGACGTACGCCGCACGCCCCGACGAGCCCCCGCGCGACCTGGCCGCACGGCTCTGGCCGCTGGCCGGCTGGGCGGCCACCGCGCGCTCACTGCTCGCCCACGCGACCCGGGCCGACCATCCGGCGGTCCGCCTCACCGCGTACGCGGCGGCCGTCCGTCACCTGCTCACCGACCCGGTCCTGCCGCCCGTACTGCTGCCCCCCGACTGGCCGGGGGAGGCCCTGCGGACGGCCTACGCCGACTACCGGCGCGAGCTGACCAAGGCCATGGAGACGCCGGAACAGGAAGACGAACGCTGACCGCACGGGGCGCCGTGGCACCGGGGGTGGGCCTGCCGTGACGGTTCGGAGGGGCCCGTTGCTCCCGCACGCGTGCGGCTTCGCGGAGGCCGGTCCTGTGCAGGGTGCGGGCGCCCCCGCTCGCCGTGGTGTCCGGGCCGCGGGGGGGGGGGGGCCCGGCCGGTTCCTCGCCGCGCTCGG
>NZ_JBEXKG010000050.1:0-48398 GCF_040609555.1 Streptomyces sp. NPDC004658 | reverse complement strand
CGAGGGTGAGGGCCGCGTGGTCGGCGTCGTCTCCGAGGCGGACCTTCTGCCCAAGGAGGAGTTCCGCGACAGCGACCTCGACCGGGCCGCACAGCCCTCGGCGGGGGAGCCGTCGCCGTGGCCGGGGTGGGGGCCGGCGGCTGGCTGTGGGAGTACGGGTTCGGCACCGGGAGCAGCGGCGGCAGCGGAAGCTCACCGGCCCCGTCGACCCGCCGCGCGGGCCGGACGGCGGTCCTGCGCTGGCAGTACGACCTCGGCGGCATCGGCGGTCTGGACGGGCCCTGCTGCGCGCTCTCCCCGGACGGTTCCGTCGTCTACGCGGGCACCTCCGGCGGCGTGCTGCACGCGGTCTCCCGGGACGGCGCCAAGCGCTGGAAGGTCCGGCTCGGCGACGACGTCTCCACGCCCGCGGCCACCCGGGACGCGGTGTACTGCGTGGTGGGCCTGCACTCCGAGGACACGCGCCGGCTGACCGCGGTGAGCCCGTCCGGCAGCCCGCTGTGGACCCGCACCCTCGGTGACCTGCGGTACGACGTCCCCGTCCTGCTCGGCCAGGACGTCCTCGTCTCCGTCGGCGGCACGACCACGGGCGGGCTGCGCTGCTACACCTCCGACGGCGGCGAGAAGTGGACCGCCAAGACCCTGGCCGGCCCCACCGGCACCCCGATCGTCTCGGGCGGGACCGTCTTCACGGGCAGCTACGGCGACGTCCTGCTGGCGCTGGACGCGCGGGACGGTTCGCGCAGGTGGCAGGTGTCCGGGGGCACCGACGTCACCGCCCTCGTCCTGGCGGGCACCACCCTGTTCGCGGACTCGGCCGCCGAACTCCGGGGCTTCCGCGTCACGGACGGCCGGCGGCTGTGGCGCAAGGAGGACGACGGCGGGATCCTGACCGGGGGCAGCCGCACGCTGGCCGTCGGAACCGAACAGGGCGGCGTGTACGCCGTCCGGGCGGCCGACGGCTCCCGCGCCTGGAGGTACGGCTTCGAGGGTGGCAGGGCCTACCCCCGCGCGGTGCTGTCCGGCGACACCGTGTACGCGCGTGCGGGCGAGAAGATCTGTGCGCTGGACCTGAACGGCACGAGGCGCTGGAACGCCGTCCTGGGCCGGGACGCGGGCGACGACCAGCACACCCCGGTCGCGCGCGGCGGCCGGCTCTACGTCCCCTCGGGCACCGGCATCGCCGCGGTGGACGTGAGCGCCTAGGCCCGCCTGGCCGCCCCAGGCCGCTCCTGGCCGTTCCTAGTTGTCGAGGCCGATCGCGAACGCGGCCTCCAGGTCGTGCTGGGAGTAGGTGCGGAAGGCGACGTGCGTGTCCGTGGCCTCCACCCCGGGGATCTTGCTGATCCGCCCCGGAATGATCTCGGCGAGATCCTCGTGCTCCCGCACCCGGACCATCGCGATCAGGTCGTAGGTACCGGTGACGGAGAACACCTCGCTGACCGAATCCAGCGAAGCGATCTGCTCCGCGATCTCCGGGATCCGGTCCACGCTGGTCTTGATCAGAACGATCGCGGTGATCACGGCTGTCTCTCTCCCTCGGTGACCGGAGCTGGGGCGGCTTTCACTCTAGTCCCACGGCCGTATCGCACCCACGCGTAGCCGAAGCCCAGCCCGAACCCCACCAGGTGCGCCAGGTACGCCACCCCGGGGCCGTCGGAGGCGCGTCCCGCCGCGAGCCACTGCAAGGCCGCCCAGGACGGCAGCACCACCCAGGCCGGGAAGCGCAGCGGCAGGAAGAACAGGAACGGCAGGAGACTGGTCACACGTGCCCGGGGGAAGAGGTAGAGGAACGCCCCGAGGACCGCCGAGACCGCCCCGGAGGCGCCGACCAGCGACTGCTCGGAGGCCGCGTTGGCCGCCGCGTACCCCAGCAGGGCGAGGTAGCCGCAGCCGACGTAGAACAGGGTGAACTCCACCCGGCCCATCCGTTCCTCGGTCATCGCCCCGAAGACGAAGAGGAAGAGCGTGTTGCCGAGCAGGTGCACCCAGCTGCCGTGCACGAACAGCGCGGTGGCCGGGGTGAGCGCGGCCCCGGCCGGGCCGTCGAACAGCTCGGCCGGGACCACGCCCCAGTGCCGGAAGTACGCCCGCTGCGCGGCGAGCAGCGCCTCCCCGGAGCCGTACCCGGGGACCAGCCCGGAGGCCGGGCCGAGGGCGAAGATCAGAGCGCACAGGACGATGAGGCCGTACGTCATCGGTGCCGAGGTGCCCCGGACCGCTCTCAGTGTCCTGCCGGCCGCCGTGCTCCAGGTGCTGATCATGACTACAGAGCATGACGTAACGGGACGCTTGCTGACAGACCGCCTCGCCGCCGCGGACGGACGGGCGGCGGGTACCCGCCAGGCCGTAGGGTTACGAGCCACACGCGTCGGGGGACGGCGCGGACCGACACGAGAAGGAAGAGAACAGTCACCATGACGGTTCCCCTGCCGACGGCCACGACACGATGGCGCTGCACCCTGTGCGGCAACCTCACGCGCTTCGACGTGACCCGCTCGTCCAAGGTCGTCGAGTACGTCCACCTCGACCTGGCGGGCGAGCCGACGGTGGAGGAGCGCGAGGTGGTCAGTGAGACCATCGAATCGGTGCGCTGCCGCTGGTGCAACGCGGTGGACCAGGTGGAACTCGTGGACAGGCCGGGCGCCGGCTCCTGAGCGGAGCGGCCCCCGGAGAGGCTTTTTCCGGTATTGGGGTGTGACGGATGGTGGAGACCGCAGGCGGGGGGCCGGGCGACGGCACCGCTGAGGTGCTTGACCGTCCGCTGCCCGACGGCGTGCGCAGACGGGTCGTCCAGATCGTGTCGGACGGCTTCGGCGGGCTGACCGTCGCGGAACTTCCCGCTCAGCTCAGGCAGTACGCCCGGTTCGCCCCCAATCGCCGGGCGAAGTTCGCGGGAAACGCGATGGCGGCGGCGCTGGAGACCGATCCCGTGTTCCGGCAGCGGATCGGGGAGCGCTTCCGGGAGGCGCAGCCGGAACTCGCCGGCGCCCTCGACGCCGGCTCCCCGCCCCCGGCCGCGGACCCGCTCGACGTGGCGGCCGCCGCCTATGTGCTGCGCCCGGCGGGCTGGGTGAAGCTGGTCACCGCGGCCGGCGAGGAGGCCCAGCGCGCGCACGCCGAGCGCGCCGACGAGGAGAGCCGGGCGGAGCTGGAGCGGCTGCGCGCGGAACTGGCGCAGGCCCGCGACCAGACGCGCGCCGAGACCGAACGGCTGCGTACGGAGCTGGAGTCGGCCCGGAGGGAAGCCGAATCGCTTCACCGCAAGCTGCGTGCCGCCCTCAGTGACGTCAAGCGGGGGGAGGCCGCGCTGCGCAAGGCGCAGGGCGAGATGGACGCCGTACGCGCCGAGGCGCAGGCGCAGGTGTCGGCCGCGGAGAGCGAGTCCCGGCGGCTCAAGGCCCGCCTGGGCGAGGCGGAGGCCGCGCTGGAGGCCACCCGCCGGGCGGCCCGGGAGGGCCGCAGCGTGGAGGACATGCGGGTGCGGCTGCTGCTCGACACCCTGCTGGAGGCGACCCAGGGGCTGCGGCGCGAGCTGGCCCTGCCTCCGGTGTCCGTGCGCCCGGCGGAGACCGTGGACGCCGTCGAACCGGGCCGGATGACGCCGAAGGACATCGCGGCGCGGGCCCTGTCGGAGAACGATCCGGCCATTCTCGACCAACTGCTCGCCCTGCCGCAGGCGCATCTGGTCGTCGACGGCTACAACGTGACCAAGACCGGCTATCCGCAGATGCCGCTGGAGAAGCAGCGGCTGCGGCTGCTGGGCCAGCTCTCCGCGCTCGCCGCGCAGACCGGGGCCGAGGTGACGTGTGTCTTCGACGGAGCCGAACTGGCCGCGCCGGTGCTGCTCGCGCCGCCGCGCGGCGTGCGGGTGCTGTTCTCCAAGCCGGGCGTCACGGCGGACGAGCTGATCCGCCAGCTGGTGCGTGCGGAGCCGCCGGGGCGTCCGGTCATCGTCGCCTCCACCGACCGCGAGGTGGCCGACGGGGTCGCGAAGGCGGGTGCCCGACCGGTGGCCTCTGCGGTGCTTCTGAAGCGACTGTCCTGAAGGTCCAACGGGCGCAGTGAATGCCCGAATTGGACGTATCGTCACGCAACGTAGTGTCAACCCGCTCTCACTGCTCGTGAGTTGTGTGCAAAGAATGCACTGTGTGACGAGATTTTTTGCTGTGGGATTTGAACTGATCACAACGAGGTCACTAGGGTCTGGGCTCGAACCTCCGAACGGGTGATCACTCACAAGAAGGAGTTCGTCCTCCGTGGCGTCCCACCGTCGACCCAAGCAGCCGAGTCGCACCCGTGTGACCGTGCTGACCACCGCAGCCGCCGCTGCCGTCGCGCTGAGCGCGAACGCCGCCAACGCCGCCCCCAGCGAGAAGCTGAGCAAGGACGAGGTGAAGGCGAAGGTCGACAAGCTCTACGAGCAGGCCGAGCAGGCGACCGAGAAGTACAACGGCGCCAAGGAGAAGCAGCAGAAGCTGCAGAAGGAAATCTCCACCATCCAGGACAACGTCGCCCGCGGCCAGGAGGAGCTCAACAAGCTGCGCGACGGCCTGGGTTCGCTGGCCACCGCCCAGTACCGCTCCGGCGGCATCGACGCCTCGGTCCAGCTCTTCCTGTCGTCCAACCCGGACGACTACCTCGACAAGGCGTCCACGCTCGACCAGTTGAGCAGCCAGCAGGTCGACGCGCTGAAGAAGATCCAGGACAAACAGCGCGAACTCGCCCAGGAGCGGGCGGAGGCGACGGAGAAGCTCAAGGACCTCTCCGCCACCCGCACCGAACTGGGCAACAAGAAGAAGGAAGTCCAGAGCAAGCTCGCCGAGGCGCAGAAGCTCCTGAACTCCCTGACCGCCAAGGAGAAGGCGCAGCTCGCCGAGGAGCAGCAGCGCGCCAACCGCTCCTCCACCCAGCGCGTGGACCTCGGCGACGCCCCGCCCGCCTCCGGTTACGCCCAGGCGGCCTTCTCCGCCGCCCAGACCCGCCTCGGCTCGCCCTACGTCTACGGCGCCACGGGCCCCTCCTCCTTCGACTGCTCGGGCCTGACCTCCTGGGCCTACGGCCAGGCCGGCGTCTCCATCCCGCGCACCTCCGAGGCGCAGGCGCAGATCGGTACGAGGATCTACAACCAGAGCGACCTCAAGGTCGGCGACCTGGTCTTCTTCTTCAACGACCTGCACCACGTCGGCCTCTACGCGGGCAACGGCCAGATCCTGCACGCCCCGCGCACCGGCACGGTCGTCCGGTACGAGTCGATGACGACCATCGGCGGCCCGTTCATGTTCGGCGTCCGGGTCTGACACCCGGCGACACACGGACACGGTGGCGCCCGAACGGGCGAATCACCGGAACCCAAACTGACTCCACGCCCCGCCGGTGACCTGCGTCAGCGGCGGGGCGTCACCCTGTGTTGACGCCGGGGTCTTTGGTCCGGGCCGGTCCGCACGGCTACTGTCTGCCGCGTTTCCCCGGCGCCGGGGCCTCCCCGTCCCCAGGCGCCGGGGAAACGGTCTGTGTCCGCCAGCAGTTAGGACTGCCGTGGGGTCCCACCGTCGCCTTGCCCCGTCCGGATTCGACCGGGGTGCCGTCGCCCTGTGTGTGCTGTCGGCCGCCGCCGCCGCGCTCGGCGCCGTACCGGCGCAGGCGGCACCGGGTACCGGCACCCGGGCCGAGGTGGACCGCCTGTACGAGGAGGCCGAGAAGGCGACCCAGGCCTTCGACGAGGCCGACGAGCGCGCCGGCCGGCTGCGCCGGGAGGTCCGGGACGCCCAGGACCACATCGCCCGGCAGCAGCAGCGCGTCAACGATCTGCGGGAGCAGCTGGGTTCGCTGGCCGGTGCCCAGTACCGCTCCGGTGGCATCGATCCGACGGTCGCCCTGCTCTTCTCCGCCGACCCCGACGACTACCTGGACAAGGCGTCCACGCTCGACCGCATCGGCGCCCGGCAGGCCCGCCGGCTGGGAGAGTTGCAGTCGGCGCTGCGCGACCTCGCCCAGGAGCGCGCGGAGGCGGCCGGGAAGCTCGCCGAGCTGGAGAAGAGCCGCAAGGCCGTGGCCGCGCACAAACGGACCGTGGAGCGGAAGCTGGCCCGGGCCCGGCGGCTGATCAACGCCCTGCCCGCCGGCGAGCGCGCCGCCTACGACCGCGCCTCCCGCGGCGGCCGCACCGACCTGCCGGACCCGGCCGGCGTCCCCGCCCCCGACGGCCGCGCCGCCGCTGCCCTGGCCGCCGCCCGCTCCGCCCTCGGCCGTCCCTACGTGTGGGGCGCCAACGGCCCCTCCGGCTTCGACTGTTCGGGCCTGATGCAGTGGGCGTACGCGCACGCCGGCGTCCATCTGCCGCGCACCTCGCAGGAGCAGCGGTTCGCCGGCCGGCAGGTGCCGCTCTCCCAGGCCCGCCCCGGTGACCTGGTCGTCTACCGCTCCGACGCCAGCCATGTGGCGATGTACGCGGGCAACGGCCAGGTCATCCACGCCCCCTATCCCGGCGCTCCGGTGCGCTACGACCCGGTCGGGATGATGCCGGTCTCCTCGGTCACCCGGCCCTGACCGCCCTCCTCGCCGTACGATCGGGAAATGGCTGGTCGCAGGCGGGCGTGGGGGATCGGGGCCGTGGGGCTCGGTCTGCTGCTGCCGCTGGCCGGGTGCGGCGGGCACACGGTGACCGACACCGCGCGGGCCGAGGTGCAGCGGGTGCTCGACCGGCGCGCGGCGGCCCTGCTCGGCCACGACGAGACGGCGTACGGCGCGACCGGCACCCGCACCGAGTACACCCGGCTGCGCGCCCTCCCGCTGGCGTCCTGGAGCTACCGGGTCACCGCCCTGCGCCGCACCGCCTCCGGCGCCACCGCCGACGCCGACCTGCGCTACCGCGTCGCCGGCTACGACGGGGCCCCCGTCGACGCCCGCCGCACCCTCACCCTGGGGCGCTCCGCCGACGGCCACTGGTACGTCACCGCCGACAAGCCCGCCCGGAAGGCCGGGCAGCAGCTGTGGGACCAGGGCACGGTGATCGCCGTCCGGGGCGCGCACAGCCTGGTGCTCGGCGCCGGGGGGTCCACCGCCGGCCTGAGGCCGTACGCGCGGCTGGCCGACCGGGCGGTGCCGGCCGTCTCCGGGGCGTGGGGCAGGGACTGGGCCCGGCGGATCGTCGTGCTCGTCCCCCCGTCCCTGGAGGGCATGGCGGCGCTGCTCGGCTCGTCCGCCGCCGACTACCGGGGCATCGCGGCCGTCACCACGGGTGACACGAGCGGGTCCGGCCGGTCGCCGGCGGACCGGGTGCTGGTCAACCCGGAGGCGTACGCGGTGCTCGGGGACGCCGGCAAGCAGGTCGTCCTCACCCACGAGACGACCCATGTCGCCACCCGGGCGGACACCACCGCCGCCACCCCGCTGTGGCTCTCCGAGGGCTACGCCGACTGGATCGGCTATCTGGGCACCGGCCGCACCCCGGCCGAGATCGCGCCGGAACTGGCCCGGGCCGTCGAGGACGGCGAGGTGCCCGACACGCTCCCCGGTGACGCGGACTTCGCCTTCACCCGGGAGCCGACGCAGCTGGCGCGGGCCTACGAGGGCGGCTGGCTGGCCTGCCGGATGATCGCCGAGCGGTGGGGCGCGGACCGGCTCGCCGCGTTCTACCGGGTCGTCGGCGCCCACGGGAAGCGGGCGGGCGCGGTGGAGGAGGCCCTGAAGAAGGTGCTCGGGACGACACCGGAGGAGTTCACCGCCGGCTGGCGCGCCTACGTCAGGACCCGGCTCGGCTGAGCGCCCCGGACCCGGGCCGCGCCGGCCTCGGCCTGCCCGGCGTCAGGAGGAGACGCGGGTCTCCTCGGTGCGGGTGGGCTGAGGCGGGAGCGGGGCGGACGCGGCCGGTGGGACGGTCGCGCGCCACAGCCGGCGGGCCGCCGTGACCGTGGCCGCGACGAGCAGGCCGTTGCGCACGACCAGCAGCGTCACGCCGTACCAGTCGCTCGTCACCACGTGCGAGAAGCCCAGCGGGAACTCCAGGACCGTCACGAAGGACGCGAGCACGACCAGCAGCGCGGGCGGCCCCATGCGGCTCGCCCGGTACGAGACGCAGACGGCGGCCAGGCCGATCAGCCACACCAGGTACTGGGGGCTGATCACCCGGCTGGTCACCGTGAACAGCAGCACCGCCGTCAGGGCCGCGTCGGCCAGGGTGTGCGGCGCGAACCGGGTGGCGCGCAGCCGCCACAGCAGCAGCCAGCCGAACGCGGCCGCGGTCAGCGCCAGCGCGGCCGTGCTGACCTGGTCGACGTGCGGGCCGAGGAACTCGATCGAGCCGTAGTTCAGCAGCACCTCGCCCCGCCAGCCGAAGTGCCGGGCCATGTGGAAGACCAGGGCGCCCAGCGACTCCACCTCCGTGCCCCGGTCGCGCTGGAAGGTCAGGAAGGCGAAGGCGCCCGGCACGGACACCGCGAACAGCAGCGCGAGTCCCGCCGCGGTCACCACCGCCGACGCCCACGCCCGCCGCCGCACGGCACCGACCAGCAGCAGCGCCGGCCACACCTTCAGCAGGGCCCCGAAGGCCGTCAGGGCGCCCATCACCCGCGGGTGCCGGGTCCCGGCCAGCAGCGCGGCCACGGCCACCGCGGTCACCATCACGTCGTAGCGGGCGTACACCGTCGGCCCGAGCAGCGGCACGCCCGCAACCCACACCCAGGCCCCGCGCGGCGACCGGTCCGGCCGTCCGCCCGCGTACCGCAGCAGGGCCAGCACGACGGCGTCGGCGAGGCAGGCCAGCACGAAGAAGGCGTGCGCGTACGACAGGAAGGGCAGGGCGCCGGGGGAGAGGACGGGGAGGGCCGCGGCGGGCGGGTACTGCCAGGTCACGTCGTCCAGCGGAAACGTTCCTTGCCGCAGGACCTCGTACCAGCCGCGGTAGATCACCGACACGTCCGAGGTGACGTCCGGGCCCGGGAAGGCGAACACCCGGAACACGAACAGCAGCAGCGCCGCCCGGGTGGCGACCCAGGTCGCGAGCAGCCACGCCAGGGACCGCCCGGCACCCTTCGTCTCCACCCTGATCCCCCTGCCGTCCGATTCCCGCGCCGACCGCCGTGCCGTTCGCATCCGCTGCGAGCGACCATGATGTCGTGCACACCTGTGCGGATGCCACAGGCTCGGCCGCACCCGACCGCGAACGCCCCATTCGGTAGGGTCGGCGGCGATGCACAAGACCCTGATCGTCACCAACGACTTCCCGCCCCGGCCGGGCGGCATCCAGGCCTTCCTGCACAACATGGCCCTGCGCCTGGACCCGGGCCGGCTGGTCGTCTACGCCTCCACCTGGAAGCGCGGCCGGGAGGGCGCCGAGGCGACCGCCGCCTTCGACGCCGAGCAGCCCTTCACCGTCGTACGCGACCGTACGACCATGCTGCTGCCCACCCCGGGGGCCACCCGGCGGGCGGTCGGGCTGCTGCGCGAGCACGGGTGCGCGTCCGTGTGGTTCGGTGCGGCGGCACCGCTGGGCCTGATGGCGCCGGCGCTGCGGAAGGCCGGCGCCGAGCGGCTGGTGGCCACCACCCACGGGCACGAGGCCGGCTGGGCCCAGCTGCCCGCCGCCCGGCAGCTGCTGGGCCGGATCGGCGAGTCCACGGACACGATCACCTACCTCGGGGAGTACACCCGCTCCCGGATAGCGACCGCCCTCACGCCCCGGGCGGCCTCGCGGATGGTGCAGCTGCCGCCGGGGGTCGACGAGAAGACCTTCCACCCGGCATCCGGCGGCGACGAGGTCCGCGCCCGGCTCGGGCTCACGGACCGCCCGGTGGTCGTCTGCGTCTCCCGGCTGGTCCCGCGCAAGGGCCAGGACACCCTGATCCGGGCCATGCCCCGCATCCTGGCCGCCGAGCCGGACACCGTCCTGCTCATCGTCGGCGGCGGGCCGTACGAGAAGGACCTGCGCCGTCTCGCCCGTGAGACGGGGGTCGCCGGCTCGGTGCGCTTCACCGGCGCCGTGCCCTGGTCCGAGCTGCCCGCGCACTACGGCGCCGGTGACGTCTTCGCGATGCCCTGCCGCACGCGGCGCGGCGGTCTGGACGTGGAGGGCCTCGGCATCGTCTACCTGGAGGCGTCGGCGACCGGTCTGCCGGTCGTCGCGGGGGACTCGGGCGGCGCCCCGGACGCGGTCCTGGAGGGCGAGACGGGCTGGGTGGTCCGGGGCGGCTCGGTGGAGCAGACCGCCGAGCGGATCGTGGCGCTGCTCGCCGACGCCGGACTGCGCCGCCGCATGGGGGAGCGGGGCCGCCGGTGGGTCGAGGAGAAGTGGCGCTGGGACCTGCTCGCGGAGAGGCTGAAGACGTTGCTGTGAACCCTGCGGACGCACCAGGCGGAACCCGGAAATCCGCCGATGCTGCGCGCATGACAGCAAAACTGACGAGGCGTCACATCTTTGGGGCGGCCGCGCTGCAAACCGCCGCCACCCTCGGTCTCACCCGTATCGGTCTCCCGTCCGCGCGAGCGGTCGAACCGGCCGCCACCGACAACTCCCCGGCGATCGTGGTCGGTTCCGGATACGGCGGCGCGGTCGCCGCCCTCCGGCTCGGCCAGGCCGGCATCCGCCGCCACCGCCGGCCTGAAGACCACGTTCGTGCCCAACGACTGGCGGCTGCGTGCTCGGCAGGGCCACCGACACCTACGGGCGGGTCAAGGGATACCCGCGGCTGTACGTCACCGACGGCTCGCTCCTCCCGGCTCGATCGGCGTGAACCCCTTCGTCACCATCACGGCCCTCGCCGAACGCACCATGGCGCGGGTCCTCGCCGAGGACACCGCGCCATGACGCTGTTGCAGGAGGGAGGCTACTTGGCGTAGATCGCCTCGATCTCGTCCGAGTAGTCCTTCGCCACCACGTTCCGCTTGAGCTTCAGCGACGGGGTGAGGTGGCCCGACTCCTCCGTGAACTGGGAGGCCAGAACGCGGAACTTCCGCACCGATTCCGCCTTCGACACCGCGGCGTTGCCGTCGTCCACGGCCGCCTGGATCGCAGCGAGCAGATCCGGGTCGTCCCGCAGCGACGCCGCGGTGGAACCCGCCGGCTTGCCGTGCTCGGCGCACCAGCGGCCCAGGAACTCCTCGTCGAGGGTGACCAGCGCGCCCACGAACGGCCGCCCGTCGCCCACCACCATGCACTCCGCGACCAGCGCGTGCGCCCGGATCCGGTCCTCGATCACCGCCGGGGCCACGTTCTTGCCGCCCGCCGTGACGATGATCTCCTTCTTCCGGCCGGTGATCCTCAGATAGCCGTCCTCGTCGAGGGTGCCGATGTCCCCGGTGTGGAACCAGCCGTCGGCCAGCGCCTCCGCCGTCGCGCCGGGGTTGTTCCAGTACTCCTTGAACAGGTGCTCACCGTGCAGCAGCACCTCGCCGTCGTCGGCGATGCGCACCACCGACCCGGGCAGCGGCTGCCCGACCGTGCCGATCTTCTGCCGGTCCCACGGGTTGAACGCGGTCGCCGCACAGGACTCGGTCAGGCCGTAGCCCTCCAGCACCGTGAAGCCGATGCCCCGGAAGAAGTGCCCGAGCCGCTCGCCCAGCGGGGCACCGCCGGAGATGGCGTACTCGCCCCGGCCGCCCAGGACCGCGCGCAGCTTGCTGTAGACCAGCTTGTCGAAGACCTTGTGCTTGACCTTCAGGCCGAACGACGGACCCGACGGGCTGTCCAGCGCCTTGCTGTAGGCGATCGCGGTGTCCGCCGCCTTGTCGAAGACCGCGCCCTTGCCGTCCGCCTGCGCCTTGGCCCGCGCCGAGTTGTAGACCTTCTCGAAGACCCGCGGCACACCGAGGATCAGCGTCGGCCGGAACGCGGCCAGCTCGTCGGTGAGGTTCTTGATGTCCGGGACGCAGCCCAGCTTGATCGGCGCCATCATCGGCGCCACCTGCACCAGCCGCCCGAAGACGTGCGCGAGCGGCAGGAAGAGCAGGACGGAGCACTCACCCGTGCGGAACAGCGGGCGCAGCCGCTCCACCACGTTCCCGCACTCGGCGAAGAAGCTGCGGTGGGTGAGCACGCAGCCCTTCGGGCGCCCGGTCGTGCCGCTCGTGTAGACGATGGTCGCCGGGTCGTCGGCCTTGGCGAGCGAGCTGCGCTCCTCCACCGTCGCGTCGGACAGGTCCTGCCCGAGCCGGCCCAGCTCCGCGACGCCCCCGGCCTCGATCTGCCAGACGTGCTTCAGCGCGGGCAGCGACTCGCGCACCGACTCGACGGCCGCCAGGTGGTTGTCGAGCTCCACGATGCAGGCGGTCGCGCCCGAGTCGGACAGGATCCACTGCACCTGCTCCGGCGAGCTGGTCTCGTACACCGGCACGGTGATCGCGCCCGCGCTCCAGATCGCGAAGTCCAGGAGCGTCCACTCGTACCGCGTCCGCGACATCAGGCCCACCCGGTCGCCCGGCTGCACGCCGGAGGCGATGAGGCCCTTGGCGGCGGTGCGCACCTCGGCCAGGAACTCCCGGGCGGTCACGTCCTGCCAGGCGCCCCCCACCTTGCGGGCGATCACGGCGACGTCGGGATGCTGCGCGGCGTTTCTGCGGACGATGTCGGTCAGATTCCCGTCCGCGGGGACCTCGTACAAAGCCGGAAGGCTGAACTCGCGCAAGACTGCTGCTCCTCATAGGGCGCCGGCGCCACGACGTTGTGCGATGCGACGGTGCGGTCCAAGGCTCGGGCAAGTGCTCCGGAACAACATGAGCGTTCACATGTTGAAATCCTGAGCACGACTGGACTGCCCGGACGTTACCCGCCGGTATGGCGTCTTCGACAGGGGGTCCCGGCGAGATGTTCGCTGCGTCACACACGTGGGCGTTCCTTCGCGCACAGTAGTCCACGGCCGAACCGACCGGCGAGTAACCGCAGGCCGGACCGCCACTGTTCACCTGGACCGCACACGCCTACGCTTGATCGTCATGGCATCCACACGTTCCGGCGCCCGGCGGACCCGCGTCCATGTGGTCAGCGACGTGCACGGCAACGCCCGCGACCTGGCCCGGGCCGGCGACGGTGCCGACGCCCTGATCTGCCTCGGCGACCTCGTCCTCTTCCTCGACTACGCCGACCACTCGCGCGGGATCTTCCCGGACCTGTTCGGCGAGGAGAACGCCGACCGCATCGTCGAGCTGCGCACCGCCCGCCGCTTCGAGGAGGCGCGCGCGTTCGGCGCCCGGCTGTGGGCCGGCATCGGCGAGGACCGGGCCACGGCCATCGAGAAGGCGGTGCGCAGGCAGTACGCCGAGCTGTTCGCCGCGTTCCCCACCCCGACGTACGCCACCTACGGAAACGTCGACATGCCGGCGCTCTGGCCGGAGTACGCCCGGCCCGGCACCACGGTCCTCGACGGCCGGCGGGCGGAGATCGGCGGGTGGACCTTCGGCTTCGTCGGCGGCGGCCTGCGCACCCCGATGCGGACCCCGTTCGAGATCAGCGACGAGGAGTACGCGGCGAAGATCGAGGCCGTCGGCGAGGTCGACGTCCTGTGCACCCACATCCCCCCGGAGGTCCCCGAACTGGTCTACGACACGGTGGCCCGCCGCTTCGAGCGGGGCAGCCGTGCCCTGCTCGACGCCATCCGCCGCACCCGGCCCCGGTACGCGCTGTTCGGGCACGTGCACCAGCCGCTGGCGCGCCGGATGCGGATCGGCGCCACCGAGTGCGTGAACGTGGGGCACTTCGCCGGGACCGGCACGCCCTGGGCACTCGAATGGTGAGGCCCGGGCAGGCGCGGTGAAGGCGGCAGGGCGGCGGCGCGGTAGCCTTCACGCTGCACACACGTGCGCAGCCCGGCGCACACGAACCTCTCAAACGGCCCGCATCTGGAGGAGCCACGACGATGGCGGAACACACCAGTTCGAGCATCACGATCGAGGCGGCTCCGGCCGACGTCATGGCGGTGATCGCCGACTTCGCGCGCTACCCGGACTGGACCGGTGAGGTGAAGGAGGCGGAGGTCCTCGCCGCGGACGAGCAGGGCCGCGCGGAGCAGGTCCGCCTCGTCATGGATGCCGGCGCCATCAAGGACGACCAGACCCTCGCCTACACGTGGACCGGCGACCACGAGGTCTCCTGGACCCTCGTCAAGTCCCAGATGCTTCGGTCCCTCGACGGCTCCTACCTGCTGAAGCCGGCCGGCGCGGGCGCCACCGAGGTCACCTACCAGCTCACCGTCGACGTCAAGATCCCCATGCTGGGCATGATCAAGCGCAAGGCGGAGAAGGTCATCATCGACCGCGCGCTGGCGGGACTGAAGAAGCGGGTCGAGTCGGGGGAGAAGCCGGAGGAGAAGTAGACGCCTCCGTGCACGCCCCGCACGCGGCGGTACCGTTCACCGTCATGCGCACCATCCTGATCACGGGCCCCGGCGGCAGCGGTCGTACGACCGTGGCCGCCGCCACCGCGCTCGAAGCCGCCCGCGAGGGCCACCGCACCCTCCTGCTGAGCGCCGACCGCACGGACACCCCCGGCACGGCCCTGGGCACCGCGACAGGACCGGTCCCCACCGAGGTCACCCCGCACCTGAGCGCCTGGCGGCCCGACGCCACCGAACGCTTCCGGCAGGACCTCACCGCCTTCCAGACCCGCGCCGCGAACGTCCTCGACCTCCTCGGCGCCGCCCGCCTGGACGCCGAGGAGGTCACCCCGCTGCCCGGCGCGGAGGAACTGTCCTTCCTGCGGGCGCTGCGGGACGCGGCCCTGTCCGAGCGCTACGACCTCCTCGTCGTCGACCTCCCGCCCCTCCCGCAGGCCCTCGCCCTGCTCGCCCTGCCCGAGGAACTGCGCCGCTACCTGCGCCGGCTCCTGCCGCCCGAACGGCAGGCCGCCCGCGCCCTGCGCCCGGTCCTCGGCCGGCTCGCCGGCGTCCCCATGCCCGCCGACTGGCTGTACGAGACGGCAGGTCGCTGGGACGTCGAACTGGCCGCCGTCGAGGCCGTCCTCACCGACCGGAACACCGCCGTACGCCTCGTCGCCGAACCCGGACCGGCCGGCGCCGACGCCGTCCGCACCGCCACCCTCGGCCTCGCCCTGCGCGCCCTGCGCACCGAGTCCCTGATCGCCAACCGCTGCCTCCCCGAGGCCGCCCCCGACAGCTGGCTCGCCTCGCCGCTGGCCCAGCAGCGCAAGACGCTCGCCGACTGGCGGGAGTCGTACGACGTCCACCCCGTCCCGCACCTCGGCCGCGACCCGCACGGCCCGGACGACCTCACCGCCCTCGCCGTGCCCGGCGTCAACGTCGCGACCACCCCGGTCGGGTGGCCTGTCACCGACCGGCTCGCCGAGGACGGCGTGCTGGTCTGGCACCTCCCGCTGCCCGGCGCGATACGGGACGAGCTGGACCTCGTCCGGCGCGGCGACGAACTGCTGATCACCGCGGGCCCGTTCCGCCGGATCGTCGCGCTGCCCTCCGCCCTGCGCCGCTGCACCGTCGCCGGCGCCGGACTGCGCGACGGCGAGCTGCGCATCCGGTTCTCCCCGGACCCGGATCTGTGGCCCGCCGCCGGACGGTGAACGGGTACGCCCGTTCGGGTAACGTCGTAAAGGCGAACCGTCGTCAGGAGCCGCCATGAGCGAAGAGCGTCCCGCACCCGAGCCGTCCCCGCAGGAGCAGGCGAAGGCGACCGACGCCGACGCCTGGGCCACGGCCGCCGCCGAGGACCTCGCCGCCGAGCAGGCCCGCCGCCGCGCCGAGCACGGCCCCCCGCCGGGCTCGGCGGCCGAGGAACTGAAGAAGCTCGTGGACACGGTGGCCGACAAGCTGGCCGGCCTCCGGTCACCGCTCCTCGGCGGCCTCGCCGGACCCGCCGCCCAGCAGATGGTGCAGCAGGTCGTCCAGCAGGCGAAGGCCGCCGTCGAGCCCGTCATAGACCGCAACCCGGACGTCTTCGACCACCTGGCCGCGGCCGGCGGCGAACTGCTCGCCGCCTACCGCTCCGCCGTCCAGGCCCAGGAGCGCCGGTGGACCGCCGGCACGGCCGACCCGGCGCGTGACCGGAGGGACCCGCGCGACCCGGGCGAGGGCACCGGCCCGGGAGAACGCATCGACCTGGACTGAAGCCCTCGCACGGCAGGGCCTCGGGTACGGTTGGCCGTAGCGGGGCTCGACCGAAACTGAGGGATTCATGGGACTCACCATCGGCGTCGACATCGGCGGCACGAAGATCGCGGCCGGCGTGGTCGACGAGGAAGGCAACATCCTCTCGACCTTCAAGGTGCCGACCCCCACCACGCCCGAGGCCATCGTGGACGCCATCGCCTCGGCGGTGGAGGGCGCGCGCGCCGGGCACGAGATCGTCGGCGTGGGCATCGGCGCGGCCGGTTACGTCAACCGGCAGCGCTCCACGGTGTACTTCGCGCCCAACATCGACTGGCGCAACGAGCCGCTCAAGGAGAAGGTCGAGGCGCGCACCGGCCTCCCGGTCGTGGTCGAGAACGACGCGAACGCCGCCGCCTGGGGCGAGTACAAGTTCGGCGCCGGCAAGGGCCACCGCAACGTCATCTGCATCACGCTCGGCACCGGCCTCGGCGGCGGCATCATCATCGGCAACAAGCTGCGCCGCGGCCACTTCGGCGTGGCCGCCGAGTTCGGCCACATCCGGATGGTGCCGGACGGCCTGCTGTGCGGCTGCGGCTCGCAGGGCTGCTGGGAGCAGTACGCCTCCGGCCGCGCCCTGGTCCGCTACGCCAAGCAGCGCGCCAACGCCACCCCGGAGAACGCCGAGCTGCTGCTCTCGCTGGGCGACGGCACCCCGGAGGGCATCGAGGGCAAGCACATCTCCATGGCCGCCCGCCAGGGCGACCCCGTCGCCGTCGACTCCTACCGCGAGCTGGCCCGCTGGGCCGGCGCCGGCCTCGCCGACCTGGCCTCCCTGTTCGACCCGTCCGCCTTCATCGTCGGCGGCGGCCTGTCCGACGAGGGCGAGCTGGTCCTCGACCCCATCCGCAAGTCCTACAAGCGCTGGCTGGTCGGCGGGAACTGGCGCCCGGTCGCCGATGTGATCGCGGCCCAGCTGGGCAACAAGGCGGGCATGGTGGGCGCGGCGGACCTGGCCCGGGAGCCGGACCCGATCATGTAGCGCCGCGAGGGCGCGGGGAACGGCGCGGCCGGCCGCGAAGCCGCGGCAGTCGCCCACGGTCCCCGCGCCCCGACCCGGGGGGCGTACATTGATCCACATGGAGCTGCTCCCCAACTCCCGCACAGAGTCCAACGGTTCCGCGGTCATCAGGGTCCTGAGCTACAACATCCGCTCGATGCGCGACGACACGGACGCTCTGGCGAGGATCATCACCGCCTGCGCCCCCGATCTGGTCCTCGTCCAGGAGGCCCCCCGCTTCTTCCGGTGGCGCAAGAAGCTGGCGCGGCTCGCGGCGGCCTCCGGCCAGGTGATCCTCACCGGGGGCGCCACGGCGGCGGGACCCGCGATCCTGTGCTCCCTGCGCGCCACGGTCGAACGCACGGAGGACGTCCTCCTGCCCCTCACCCCCGGCCTGCACCGACGCGGCTTCGCCACGGCGGTCGTCCGCTTCGGCGGCGCCCGCCTCGGCGTGCTCAGCTGCCATCTGTCGCTCCAGCAGGACGAGCGCCACGACCAGGGGGGCCTGCTCCTCGACCGCCTCGCCGGACTCGGTGTCGAGCACGCCGTCGCGGGCGGCGACCTCAACGAGGGCCCCGACGGCCGCACCTTCCGCAGGCTCGCCGAGACCCTCCAGGACTGCCGTGCGACCGCTCCCTGGGGCGGCGAGTTCACCTCCACGCCCGCCCACCCCCACCAGCGCATCGACGCGATCTTCGCGACCAAGGGCATCGAGGTGCTGGGCTGCGGGGTCCCCCTGGACCAGCCGGGCGTCCGCGAGGCGGACCTGAGGGCGGCCACGGACCACCTCCCGGTCCTCGCCGCCCTCAGAATCCCGGCCTGAGCCCCCGGCGTCCCGGCCCGGCTCAGACCACCGCGCCGCGCCCCGGGTCGTCGTCCTCCTCGTCGTCGGTCCGCATCCGCGTCACCAGCGTCACGAAGCCGCCGAGGAACCCGCCGATGCCGAGGGTCGCCAGCCACCAGGTCATGTCCCAGCCGAGCAGCACCGCCAGCAGGAGCAGGACCGGGCCGCCGACCACGCCGAGCCAGGCGAACCGGGCGGTCGTGTCCGCGGTCGGCAGCGGGGGCGGCTCCGGCGGCACGAAGTGCCCCTCGTCGTCCTCGTCGAAGTCGCCGTCGGACGGCTCGGGCGCCGTGTAGTCACGCGGGCCGATGCCGGGCGCGAAGGACACCGAGCCGCCCAGCGGACGTGCGGGCCGCCGGCCCGCGGACTCCTCCGGGTCGCCGCCGGGCTCGCTGTCCTGGTCCTTCGCCGCGTTCTTCTCCAGCAGCGCGAGATCCTCGACCGGCTTGAAGGGCCGGGCGCCCGGCGGGTCCGGCGGCTCCTCGCCGTACCCGGCGACGATGGCGCGCCAGGCGGCGTCCTCGTCGAACGGCACCTCCTGCCGGTCCGGCTCGCGGGCCTCGTGGCCGCCCTGGTCCTCGCGGCCCTCGCGGTCCTCACGGTCGGAGTCGTGCTCAGCCAACTGCGGCCGTCCCTTCCTTGC
Organism: Streptomyces sp. NPDC004658; assembly: GCF_040609555.1. Lineage (NCBI taxonomy): Bacteria > Bacillati > Actinomycetota > Actinomycetes > Kitasatosporales > Streptomycetaceae > Streptomyces > Streptomyces sp. NPDC004658. The sequence goes on along the minus strand of NZ_JBEXKG010000050.1, from coordinate 29,808 downwards.
CGACACTGGGTGCGAGCCGGCCGATGAAGGCGAGGCTCTCCTCGAAGATCCGGTCCGCGTCGTTGTCCAACGTCGCGACGTGGTAGCTGTGTTCCAGGACGATCTCCGTGACGTCCGTGGCCGACACCCGGCTCAGCACCCGCGCCGAGTCGGCCGCCGGGACGACATGGTCCTGGGCGCTGCGCAGCAGCAGCAACGGCTGGGTGACCTGGGGCAGCTCGCCGTCCAGCCGGCGCAGGAACACCCGCAGTGAGTGCGCCGCGTGCAGCGGCACCCGGTCGTAGCCCAGCTCGGCCGCGCCCTCCTTCGCGATGTCGCTGGCGATGCCCCTGGTCGTCCGCACCAGGTGCCGCGCCACCGGAAGGGCGTAGGCCGACAGGCCGTGCACCTTGTTGGCCGGGTTGACGACCACCGCGCCCGCGACCCGCTCGCCGTGCCGGGCCGCCAGCCGGAGGGCCAGCGCCCCGCCCATCGACAGGCCCGCGACGAACACCCGGGAGCAGCGCTCGGCGAGCAGCCGCAGTTCGCGGTCCACCTGCGCGTACCAGTCCTGCCAGGTCGTGAGCTGCATGTCCTCCCAGCGGGTGCCGTGGCCGGGCAGCAGGGGCAGGGACACGGTCAGGCCGTGGGCCGCGTGGTGCTCGGCCCAGGGACGCAGCGACTGCGGCGAGCCGGTGAACCCGTGGCAGAGGAGAACCCCCACCTCCCCGCCCTCGTGGCGGTACGGCTCGGCTCCGGGGAGAACTGGCATGTGCTTCACCGTACGCGACCGCACTGACACCGACCAGGGTCGTCGGGCCCATTGTCGGTGCGCCGGGTTAAGGTCTGTTCGACGGAAACAGGAGGCGCACGGGTGTTGTACGGCACGATGAAGGTCGCCATCGGAGGGCCGCTGAAGGTTGCCTTCAGGCCCTGGGTGGAGGGCCTGGAGAACGTTCCGGCCACGGGCCCGGCCATCCTGGCCAGCAATCACCTGTCCTTCTCGGACTCGTTCTTCCTGCCGGCCGTGCTGGACCGCAAGGTCACCTTCATCGCCAAGGCGGAGTACTTCACGACTCCGGGCGTGAAGGGCCGGCTCACCGCGGCCTTCTTCAAGGGCGTCGGCCAGCTCCCGGTGGACCGCTCCGGGGCCCGCGGCGCCGGCGAGGCGGCGATCAGAAGCGGCATAGAGGTGCTGGAGCGTGGCGAGCTGTTCGGTATCTACCCGGAGGGCACCCGCTCGCCCGACGGGAGGCTGTACCGGGGCAAGCCGGGCGGCCTGGCGCGCGTGGCCCTCGCCACGGGTGCGCCGGTCATCCCCGTCGCCATGATCGACACGGAGAAGATCCAGCCGCCCGGCAAGGTCGTGCCGAAGCTGATGCGGCCCGGCATCCGCATAGGCAAGCCGCTGGACTTCAGCCGGTACCAGGGCATGGAGCACGACCGGTTCGTGCTGCGCGCGCTGACCGACGAGGTCATGTACGAGATCATGAAGCTCTCCGGCCAGGAGTACGTCGACATGTACGCGACCGCCGCCAAGCGGCAGATCGCGGAGGCGGCCAAGGTGGCCAGGGAGGCGGAGAAGGCCGAGAAGGCGGCGAAGGCGGCCAAGGAGGCGGAGAAGGCCGGCAAGAAGCAGGCCGAGTCCTAGACAGGGGCACCAGGGGGAGCCGGGGGGAACCGGGGGACATGCCCGAGCGTGAGCGCGTCATGCGCATGTCGGTCGAGCTGCCGCTGTGGCGCGCGCTCGCCGGCTACCGCGTCCTGACCATGCTGTACGCGATCGGCCTGTGCGCCACCGCGTACGACCAGTTCGTGCGGCCCTGGGTCGCCGTCGCCTACTACGCCGTCCTGGCCGTGTGGACCCTCGCCACCCTGCCCAAGGTGGCGAGCGCGGCGAGCTGCACCCGGCGCTTCCTGGCCGCCGACCTGACCGTCGCCCTCGTCGGCATCCTGCTCACCCCGGTCGCCGACAGCCACGAGCGGATCGCGGGCGGCGGCCCCACCCTGCCGTCGATCTGGACGGCCGGCGCGGTGCTGGCCTTCGCCGTCAAGGGCGGCTGGCGCTGGGCGGCCGTCGCCTCCACGGCCGTGGCCGCCGTCAACCTGGTCGAGCGCGGCCACCCTGCCCGCGACACCGTGCACAACGTGATCCTCGTCTGGGTGGCCTCCATCGCCATCGGCTACGTCGTGGAGGTGGCCCGCGCCTCCGAGCGCACCCTCGCCCGCGCGCTGGAGATCGAGGCCGCCACCCGGGAGCGGGAGCGGCTGGCCCGGGACATCCACGACAGCGTGCTCCAGGTGCTGGCGATGGTGAAGCGCCGGGGCGCGGCCCTCGGCGGCGAGGCGGCCGAGCTGGGCCGGCTCGCCGGTGAGCAGGAGGTGGCCCTGCGCACCCTGGTGTCGGGCGGCATGGTCCCGGTGTCCCGGGTCTCGGAGGACCTGGCGGCGGGCGCCGTCGTCCGCGCGGTGGAGGAGCCGGACGAGGAGGAGGGGGCGGGCCCGGTCGACCTGCGCTCCCTGCTCGCCCGGTACGCGTGCGCCCGGGTCAGCCTCGCCGAGCCGGGCGCCCCGGTGCTGCTGCCCTCGGCCGCGGCCCGCGAGGTGGCCGCCGCGGTCGGGGCCGCCCTGGACAACGTGCGCCTGCACGCGGGAGCGGAGGCGCGGGCCTGGATCCTGGTCGAGGACGAGCCGGACGAGATCGTCGTCACCGTCCGGGACGACGGCCCCGGCATCCCCGAGGGCCGGCTGGCGCAGGCCGAGGGCGAGGGCCGGCTCGGGGTGGCCCTGTCGATCCGGGGCCGGCTGCGCGACCTCGGCGGCAGCGCCGAGATCATCTCCGTGCCCGGTCAGGGCACGGAAGTGGAACTGAAGGTACCGAAGGGCGCCGTGCGGGCGCGGGGGAAGAAGACGGAGCAGCGATGACACAGCAGGACCCGATCAGGGTCATGGTCGTGGACGACCACCCGATGTGGCGTGACGCGGTCGCCCGTGACCTGGCCGAGTCCGGCTTCGAGGTGGTCGCCACCGCCGGCGACGGAGAGCAGGCGGTCCGCCGCGCCAAGGCCGCCGCCCCCGACGTCCTGGTGCTGGACCTCAACCTGCCCGCCAAGCCCGGCGTCCAGGTGTGCAAGGAACTCGTCGGCCACAACCCGGCGTTGCGGGTCCTCGTCCTCTCGGCGAGCGGCGAGCACGCGGACGTCCTGGAGGCCGTGAAGTCCGGCGCGACGGGCTATCTGCTGAAGTCGGCGTCCACCGAGGAGCTGCTGGACGCGGTGCGCCGTACCGCCGTCGGCGACCCGGTGTTCACGCCGGGCCTCGCCGGGCTGGTCCTCGGCGAGTACCGGCGGCTGGCCGCCGAGCCCGCGCCCGCGCCGGACGCCGACGAGCCGGGCGCGCCCCGGCTGACCGATCGTGAGACCGAGGTGCTGCGCCTGGTGGCGAAGGGCCTGAGCTACAAGCAGATCGCCGAACGCCTCGTCATCTCCCACCGCACGGTGCAGAATCACGTGCAGAACACCCTCGGCAAGCTCCAGCTGCACAACCGGGTGGAGCTGGTGCGGTACGCGATCGAGCGCGGCCTCGACGAGGAGTAGGACCGGCGCCGCCCGCTTCCGGCCGTGCACCGGAATCACCCTTCCCGCCCCTCCCGGTGTGACCTGAATCACCATTAGCGTGACCAGGTGTCAGGGAACCGCTGCGAAGGGACATTTCCATGCGGGTCGGAGTACTGACCGGAGGCGGCGACTGCCCCGGGCTCAACGCCGTCATCCGGGGCATCGTCCGCAAGGGCGTGCAGGAGTACGGCTATGACTTCGTCGGCTTCCGGGACGGCTGGCGGGGCCCCCTCGAAGGCGACACCGTCCGTCTCGACATCCCCGCGGTGCGCGGCATCCTGCCCCGCGGCGGCACCATCCTCGGCTCCTCGCGGACCAACCCCCTCCAGGCCGGCGACGGCATCCGCCGGATCAAGGACAACCTGGCCAAGCTGGACGTCCAGGCCCTCATCGTGATCGGCGGCGAGGACACCCTGGGCGTCGCCGCGCGGCTGTCCGGCGAGTACGGGGTGCCCTGCGTCGGGGTGCCGAAGACGATAGACAACGACCTGGCCGCCACCGACTACACCTTCGGCTTCGACACCGCCGTCAACATCGCCACCGAGGCCATCGACCGGCTGCACACCACCGCCGAGTCCCACATGCGGGTCCTCGTGGTGGAGGTGATGGGCCGGCACGCCGGCTGGATCGCCCTCCACTCGGGCCTGGCCGGCGGCGCCAACGTCATCCTCATCCCCGAGCAGCGCTTCGACGTCGAGCAGGTCTGCGGCTGGGTGACCTCCCGGTTCCGGGCGTCGTACGCGCCGATCGTGGTCGTCGCCGAGGGCGCCGTGCCGAAGGACGGCGACATGGTCCTCAAGGACCAGTCGCTGGACTCCTTCGGGCACGTCCGGCTGTCCGGGGTGGGCGAGTGGCTGGCCAAGGAGATCGAGAAGCGCACCGGGAAGGAGGCCCGCACGACGGTCCTCGGACACGTCCAGCGCGGTGGCACCCCCAGCGCCTTCGACCGCTGGCTCGCCACCCGCTTCGGCCTGCACGCCATCGACTGCGTCCACGACGGCGACTTCGGCACGATGGTCGCCCTGCGCGCCACCGACATCGTCCGCGTCCCCCTCGCCGAGGCGACGGCCCGGCTGAAGACGGTGGACCCGAGGCTCTACCAGGAGATCGGGGTGTTCTTCGGCTGACCCCGGCCCCCGGCGGCTACACGGTCGTACGGCGCGGCTGTCCGATCAGCTCCCGTACGACCGCCGCGCCGTTCAGGGTCAGCACCGACTCGGGGTGGAACTGCACGCCCGCGAAGCCGGGGCCCCGCAGGGCGTGCACCTCGCCGTTGGCCGCGCGGCTCACCTCGACGCCGTGCGCCGCCAGCTCGCGGGCCGCCTCGTCGTCGCAGTGCGCGACGAAGCTGTTGTAGAAGCCGACCGTCTCCGGCCGCCCGAACAGGTCGATCTCCGTCTGCGCCCCCTGGTACGGCACCTCCTTGCGGACCAGGTCCAGGCCCAGCTCGGCCGCGACCAGCTCGTGCCCCAGGCAGACGCCCAGCACCCCGTGCCGGTGCTCGCGGATCACGGTGGCCGCCAGCTCCCGCAGGAACCGCATCTTCGGGTCGGCCCCGTCGCGCGGGTCGCCCGGGCCGGGGCCCAGCACCACGGGCCCCTCGTGCGCGAGCACCGCCGCCCGCAGCCCCGGCTCGTCGTACCGCCGTACCGTCACCTCCAGGCCGCCCGAGCGCAGCACGTGCGCCAGCATCGCCGTGAAGGTGTCCTCGCCGTCGACCACCAGCGCGTGGCCGGCCGGCTCCGGCGTCCGCTCCTGCATGCGCAGCCAGAACGGCGCGAGGCCCGCCCGGCGCCCGTCCAGCGCCGCCCGCACCCGCGGGTCGTCGGCCAGCCGGGGCCGCTCCCGCTCCGCCCGGGGCCGGGACGGCCGTACCCCGAGGGCGGCCAGCACGCCCGCCGCCTTCGCGTGGGTCTCCGCGACCTCGCCGGCCGGGTCGGAGCCGCGCACCAGCGTCGCCCCCACCGCGACGCGCAGCCGGCCGCCGGCGGAGATGTCGGCGGTGCGGATCAGGATGGGGGAGTCGAGGGTCTGCGCGCCCCCGGAGTCCCGCCCGAGCAGGGCGAGCGCCCCGGCGTAGTACCCGCGCCCGGCGCCGTCCCGCCCGAGGGGCTCGTGCCGCTCGATCACCCGGCACGCGTTCTGCACCGGCGACCCGGTCACCGTCGCCGCGAACATGGTCTCCCGCAGCACCTCCCGCACGTCCAGCGAGGACTTCCCGCGCAGCTCGTACTCGGTGTGCGCGAGGTGCGCCATCTCCTTCAGCCGCGGCCCGACGACGACCCCGCCCCTGTCGCCGACGGTGCACATCATCTTCAGCTCCTCGTCGACGACCATCGACAGCTCCTCGATCTCCTTGCCGTCGGCGAGGAAGCGGAGCAGGTGCTCGGGCGTCGGGCCCTCGGCCGGATAGCGGTACGTTCCGCTGATCGGGTTCATCACGACGGTCCCGCCGCTCATCCGGACGTGCACCTCCGGGCTGGCCCCCACCAGCGTCCGGTCCCCGGTGTGCACGACGAACGTCCAGTACGCGCCCCGTTCGCCCTCCAGCAGCCGCCGGAACAGCGCGAGGGCGTCGGCGCGGCCGAAGCCGGGGATCTCGCCCTCGTAGGTGCGCCGGATCACGAAGTTCGCGCCCTCGCCGCGGCCGATCTCCTCGCGCAGCACGCGCCCGACGGTCTCCGCGTACTCCTCGTCGCTCACGTCGAAGCCGCCGCCCTCGACCCGCACGTCGTGCGCGGGGAGCCGGCCGAGGGCCTCCTCCAGGGGCAGCGTGTGCGTCTCCTGCGGGGTCAGCACCAGCAGCGGGGTGCCGTCGTCGCGGACGTCGAAGCCGCGCTCGCGGATCTGCCGGAACGGGATCAGGGCGAGACCCTCGTCGGGCAGGTCGGCGAGCTTGTCCCGGCGGGTCACCGGGCCGAGCAGCACCTCCACCAGGTCCTCGTCGCGGCCCGGGGTGCGGCGGCGGAGCAGGGCGAAGGGGCGGGGGTCGGACAGCAGGTCCATGAGGTCCACGGGCGGGTTCCTTCTCGATCGTCTGACGGAGAGGAACGACCCCGGACACACCGAAGGCCGCCCCTCGGGCGGCCTTCGCGAAGTCGTGCGTACGCGCAGTCAGTGGGCCGCCGGATGAGCGGTCCACCACCAGTTCTGGCAGTTCTGGGTCGAAAGCGCGAACATGCCGTGCAGCCTATCGCATGTCCGCACTGTGCCCACGGTGTCTCATCAAATGAGCACCGGCAGGACGCCACCCCGTCACCCCGTAATGTTGGGGTCGTGACCGTGAACGCTAAGACCAGCCCGAGCGCTGGCAACACCTGGCGAAACCTGCCCGCGGCGCAGCAGCCCGAGTACCCCGACCCCGAGGCTCTGCGCGCAGTGATCGCGGACCTCGAGTCGTATCCGCCGCTCGTCTTCGCGGGCGAGTGCGACCAGCTGCGCGCCCGGATGGCGGCCGTCGCCAAGGGAGAGGCGTTCCTCCTCCAGGGTGGCGACTGCGCCGAGGCCTTCGACGCGGTGTCCGCCGACCACATCCGCAACAAGCTCAAGACGCTGCTCCAGATGGGTGCCGTCCTCACCTACGCGGCTTCCGTGCCCGTGGTCAAGGTCGGCCGGATCGCGGGCCAGTACTCCAAGCCCCGCTCCAAGCCGACCGAGACCCGCGACGGCGTGACGCTCCCCGTCTACCGGGGCGACTCCGTCAACGGCTTCGACTTCACCGAGGCCAGCCGCATCCCGGACCCGGAGCGGCTGAAGCGCATGTACCACGCGTCGGCCTCGACGCTGAACCTGGTGCGCGCCTTCACCACCGGCGGTTACGCCGACCTGCACCAGGTGCACGCCTGGAACCAGGACTTCGTGCGGACCTCGCCGTCGGGCCAGCGCTACGAGCAGCTCGCGCGCGAGATCGACAACGCGCTGAACTTCATGCGGGCCTGCGGCACCGACCCGGAGGAGTTCAAGACCGTCGAGTTCTACTCCTCGCACGAGGCGCTGCTGCTGGACTACGAGTCCGCCCTGACCCGGGTCGACTCCCGCACCGGCAAGCTGTACGACGTCTCGGCGCACATGGTGTGGATCGGCGAGCGCACCCGGCAGCTGGACCACGCGCACATCGAGTTCGCCTCGCAGATCCGCAACCCGATCGGCATCAAGCTCGGCCCGACCACCACGGCCGAGGAGGCGCTGCGGTACATCGACCGCCTCGACCCCGAGCGGGAGCCGGGCCGGCTGACCTTCATCGTCCGCATGGGCGCGGGCCAGATCCGCGACAAGCTCCCCGAGCTGGTCGAGAAGGTCACGGCGTCCGGCGCGACCGTGGCCTGGGTGACCGACCCGATGCACGGCAACACCTTCGAGGCGGCCTCCGGGCACAAGACCCGCCGCTTCGACGACGTGCTCGACGAGGTCAAGGGCTTCTTCGAGGTCCACAAGGCGCTCGGCACCCACCCGGGCGGCATCCACGTGGAGCTGACCGGCGACGACGTCACCGAGTGCGTGGGCGGCGGCGACGAGATCTTCGTGGACGACCTGCACCAGCGCTACGAGACGGCCTGTGACCCGCGGCTGAACCGCAGCCAGTCGCTGGACCTGGCGTTCCTGGTGGCCGAGATGTACCGGGACCAGTGACCCGGGACCGGTAGCGGCCTTCTTGGGGCGCGGATCACATCCGATCCGCGCCCCTGCCACTTTCACGGGTGCCGGGGATGGGTTAGGTTAGGTTTGCCTCACCGAAATGGGGATGGCAGAGAGAGCGACCCCGTCGGGAGGTGAATCCGCGTGTACGTCTGCAGCTGCTTCGGTGTCACCGAGGACCAGGTCAAGCAGCACGCGGAGAACGGCGCCTGCACCCCGCGCCAGATTGCCTCCGCCTGCAAGGCGGGCACCGACTGCGGCGGCTGCGTGCGACGCATCCAGGCGCTGCTCGGCCGTGGCGCCTGTCCCCGCCGGGAACTGATCGACCAGCGCGCCCCGGCCCTCGTACCGCTGGACGACGCCGCGTAGCGTCCTAGGAGTCGGGCTGGCTCTGCTCGACGACCGTCGACAGGTAGAGCGCCTCGCCCAGCTTGTCCACCAGTTCCAGCTGGGTGTCCAGGTAGTCGATGTGGTGCTCCTCGTCGGCGAGGATCGCCTCGAACACGTTCGCCGACGTGATGTCGTCCTTCTCGCGCATCACCTGGACGCCCCGGCGCAGCCGGTCGATGGCCTCGACCTCGATCTGCCGGTCGGCCTGGAACATCTCGGTCACGGTCTGCCCCACCCGCACGTGGAAGAGCCGCTGGTAGTTGGGCAGGCCGTCGAGGAGCAGGATGCGGTCGGTGAGGATCTCGGCGTGCCGCATCTCGTCGAACGACTCGGCCCGCGTGTACCGGGCGAGCTTCGTCCACCCCTTGTGGTCCTGGAGCTTGGCGTGCAGGAAGTACTGGTTGATCGCGGTCAGCTCGGCGGTCAGCTGTTCGTTGAGCAGTTCGATGACCTCGGGGTCGCCTTGCATCGCTGTGGACTCCTTCCAGGTGGACCCGGCCGATAGCGCCGCATGATTGCACCGGTGGGGAAGATCGTCCAGTAAGTACGCACTTAGTAAGTACGTCCCGAGGTGATGGTGGTTGCCCGGTTCGGGAGTGGGTGGTCAGGGGCACTGCCCGAGGTCTGTCAGGATGGATACATGGGTCATCCGGTGGAGCGAGAGTCTGGGGCAGCGGCAGGGTCCGAGCTTCCGCCGGGTCAGCGGCTCCAGCGCGGCTGGCCGGTCACGCACTACGGGCCGGTCCCGAAGTTCCGGCCGGAGCGCTGGGAGTTCCGGGTCTTCGGCGCCACCGCCGACGGTGGCAAGCGCACCTGGAGCCACGAGGAGTTCACGGCCCTTCCGTACACCACCGTGGTGGCCGATCTGCACTGCGTGACGAAGTTCAGCATGGTCGGCGCGGAGTGGGGCGGCATCCCGGCCCGCGCGATCGTGGACCTGGCCCCGCCGGCGCCCGACGTCACCCATGTGATGGTCTGGGCGGAGTACGGCTTCAGCTCGAACCTGCGCCTCACGGACTTCGTCTCCGACCGCACGCTCTTCGCCACCCACAAGGACGGCGAGCTGCTCACCGCCGAGCACGGCTTCCCGGTCCGGCTGATCGTGCCGCACCTGTACGCCTGGAAGGGGCCGAAGTGGGTCCGGGGCGTGGAGTACATGACCGCCGACCGGCGCGGCTTCTGGGAGGAGCGCGGCTACCACAACATCGGCGATCCCTGGAAGGAGCAGCGCTACTCCTACCAGGAGGAGCCCGGGGAGGGCCCCGAGCTCTGACTCCCGGCCCCGGGGACCTCAGTGGTGGTACCGGTGCACCACCGCGTGCCCCTTGCCCCGGCCGATCATCCACTTGTTGACCGGGGTGGTCACCGCGAACGCGATCACGAACGAGACCGCGAGCGAGATCCAGAACCGCGCGTCGCCCAGCGTGGCGTCCATCGCGGACGGCCAGACCAGGATCACCCCGTTGTCCATCAGCTCCATCACGGCGATGGACAGGGTGTCCGCGGCCAGCGCCACCCGGAAGGCCGTACGGAAGTCGACGCCGGCCCGCAGGACCCCGCGCAGGGTGAGCGAGTAGCCGAAGACGAAGGCCAGGGCGATCGCCAGCACCATGGTCGGCAGGTTGCCCCAGCCGAAGGCCGTGCCGACGACCATGCCGAGCACCTCGCCGACGGCGCAGCCGGTGAGGCAGTGCAGGGTGGCCTGGGCGGCCATGGCCCAGGTGGCGGCGGGTGCGTGGTGGTGCGGCCCGTGGTCCGCGTCCGCGTGCCCGTGGTGGTGTGCGTGCGCTGCGTGCGCCTCGTGCTGCATGACTGCCCCCAAGTCGGATGACGGCTCCTGCGCCCGACAGGAACCATATACCCCCTGGGGGTATTCCCCAACGGTCAGTCCTCGCGGAGTTTCTTCAGCCGCTCCACGTCCGCCGCGTGCCCCTCCCTGCCGCCGGGCGTCTCGATGATCAGCGGTACGCCCTCGGTCGCGGGGTGCGTCATGAGCGCCCGGAACGGGTCCTCCCCGATGTGGCCGGCGCCGATGTTCTCGTGCCGGTCCTTGTGGGCTCCCACCACATCCTTGGAGTCGTTGGCGTGGATCAGCTTCAGCCGGCCCGGGCCGACCGTGTCCACCAGCAGGTCCAGCGTCCGATGCATGCCGCTCGGCCCGGTCAGGTCGTGCCCGGCGGCGAAGACGTGGCACGTGTCCAGGCACACGCCCAGCTTCGGATGCGCGTCCAGCGCCTCGAAGTACGGCCCGAACTCCCAGGTCCGCGAGCACAGCGAGGCGCCCTGCCCGGCGGTCGACTCCAGCAGCAGGAACGGGTCGTCGTCGTGGGTCAGCTCGTCCAGCAGCGGCAGCAGGTGCGCGCGCACCTGCCGCAGCGCCACCTCCCGGGGCCGCCCGCCGGTGGCGCTGCCGGTGTGCACCACGACACCCAGCGCGCCGATCTCCCGCCCGCGCCGCAGCGAGTGCCGCAGCGACTCCACCGACCGCTCCACGGTCGCCTCGGTGTGCGAGCCGAAGTTGATCAGGTACGGCGCGTGGACGTACGCCGGGATCGACTCCTCGGCGCAGGCCGCGCGGAACGCCTCGTCCTGGCGCGGGTTCCCGGCGGGCGTGGCCCAGCCGCGCGGATTGGCGACGAAGACCTGCACGGTCTCGGCCTTCAGGTCACGGGCGTACGACAGCCCGACGGAGTGCAGGCCACCGGCCACGGGCACATGGCCGCCGACCGGGTTGCGGGGGATCTTCCGGGCGGGGGACGACTGAACGGGACTCACCCGTTCAGGGTGTCATGTCCGCCCCCGCGCCCGGACCGCGCTCCCCGGTGAGGCCGGTCACCGGATGGTGATCTTGATCGTCGACCCCTTGGGCGCCTGGTCGCCGCCCTCCACCGACTGCTTCTTGACGGTGTCCCCGAACAGCCCGAGCAGCCCGCGGTCCTCCTTCACCTTGAAGCCGGCCTCCTCCAGGGCCTGGTGGGCGTCGTCCACACTGTCGCCGACCACGTCCGGGACCTCGATCATCTCCGGACCCTTGGACAGGGTCAGCGTCACCGTGTCGCCCTCGGCCGCCTGGCGACCGTCGCCCGGGCTCTGCGCGGCGACCTCGCCCTCGTCGTACTCGGAGTTGACCCGCTCCTCGGCCACCTTCACCTTCAGCCCGGCGTCCGTCAGGTCCTGCTTCGCGCTCTCCAGGTCCTCGCCGGTGACGTCCGGCACGTCGATCGGGCTGCCCTTGCTGACGATCAGCGCGATCGCCGAGCCCGCGTGCCGCTCGGTGCCCGCCTCGGGTGTCGTACCGATCACCGAACCCCTGGGGACGTCGTCGCTGAACGCGCGGGTGACCATGCCCGGCTCCAGGTCGTCCGCCTTCAGCCGCGCCCGCGCCTTCGCGAGCGACTGCCCCGACACGTTCGGCACGTTCACCGTCTCCGGTCCCAGCGACACGGTCAGCGTCACGGAGTCGTGGTCCCGGATCCGCGCGCCGGGCGCCGGGTCGCTGCCGATCACCGTGCCGCGCTCGACCGTGTCGCTGTACGCGCGCCTGACCTGCCCGACGTCCAGCCCGGCCGCCTTCAGCCGCTCCCTGGCCTGCGCCTCCGTCTTCGCCAGCAGCGGCGGCACCTTGGTGAACTGGCCCGAGTTGATGTACCAGACCCCGGCGCCCACGCCGAACACCACCAGCACGGCCGCGATCACCGCCAGGACGGTGCGCGAGGGCCGCGCCGGGCCCCGGCGGGGCGGCACCGGCGGGCTCGGGAACCGGGCGGTGCGGTCGATGCCGTCCACCGGGGCGTCCGTGTCCTCGTCGACGGGCAGTGGACGGGACGGGGGTCCCCCCGCGCGAGCGAAGCCGAGCGTGGGGGAGGTCAGCGCGCGCGGGATCACGCTCGTGCGGTCCTCGGCGTTGTCGTGCTCCGCGGTCAGCGCCTGCGGCGGCAGCGCGTCCAGCTGCTCGTCGGTCAGCGACAGGCGGGCCTCACGCACCTGGGCGAGCAGGGCCACGGCGTCGTGCGGCCGGATGTCCGGGGTGCGCGCGGTGGCCGACGCGACCAGCTCGTCCAGCTGGTACGGCAGGCCGGGCACGCGTGCCGACGGCGGCGGCACGTCCTCGTGCAGGTGCTGGTAGAGCACCTGGGCCGGGGAGTCCCCGGAGTGCGGCTTGGCGCCCGTCAGCATCTCGTACAGGACCACACCGCACGCGTACACGTCGACGCGCGGGTCGGTGGTGCCCTGCTCGATCTGCTCAGGCGCGAGATAGGAGACGGTCCCGAGCACCGCACCGGTCGTGCTGGTCACCGTGTCCACGGAGCGCACCAGCCCGAAGTCGGCGACCTTCACCCGGCCGTCGTCGCCTATCAGCACGTTCTCGGGCTTCATGTCCCGGTGCACGAACCCGGCCCGGTGCGCGGCACCGAGCGCGGCGAGCACCGGCTCCAGGATGTCCAGCGCGGCCCGCGGCTGCACCGCGCCCCGCTCGCGCAGCACGTCCCGCAGGGTGCAGCCGGCGATGTACTCCATCGCCAGGTAGACGTACGACCCGTCGGTCCCCTGGTCGAAGACCTGCACCACGTTGGGGTGGTCCAGCCGGGCGACGGACTTGGCCTCCCGGATGAACCGCTCGACGAACGCGCCGTCGGCCGCGAGCGCCGGGTGCATCACCTTCAGCGCGAGCACGCGGTCCAGGCGGGTGTCCAGGGCCCGGTAGACCGTGGCCATCCCGCCGGCCGCGATCCGCGCGTCGACGCGGTACCGGCCGTCGAGCACCTGCCCGACGAGGGGGTCCTGAAGGGTCGTATCCACGAGAGGGGAGTCTACGAGGGCGCACCGACGCTTCCCCCGCCGAGACCGCTTTCCCACCAGCACTGCAGCCGACCTGTGACGCACTCACGACCTCGCGGACGCCGACGGCGGACGGGCCCTAGAACGCCGGCCGCTCGGGATCCAGCCGGGCCACCCCCTCCACGGGGGACGACGCCTCGGCGAGGTACCGCCGGGGAATCCGCCCGGCCAGCCGGGCCAGCCGGCCCCCCTCCACCGCCAGCTTCATGGCGGTCGCCATCAGTTCCGGCTCCTGGGCCCGGGTCACCGCGGAGGCGAGCATCACGCCCGCGCACCCCAGCTCCATCGCCAGCGCCGCGTCCGACGCCGTACCGGCCCCCGCGTCCAGGATCACCGGCACGCGCGCGTGCTCCACGATCAGCTGGAAGTTGTGGGGGTTGCGAATCCCCAGACCGGACCCGATCGGCGAGCCCAGCGGCATGACGGCGGCGCACCCCACGTCCTCCAGCTTCCGCGCGAGCACCGGATCGTCGTTCGTGTACGGCAGCACCGTGAACCCGTCGTCGACCAGTGTCTCCGCCGCCTCCAGCAGCTCCACGGGATCCGGCAGCAGCGTCCGCTCGTCGGCGATGACCTCCAGCTTCACCAGGTCCGTGCCCAGCGCCTCCCGGGCCAGCCGGGCGGTCAGCACGGCCTCGCCCGCGGTGAAGCAGCCGGCCGTGTTCGGCAGCACCCGGATGCCGAGCCTCTCCAGCACCGACAGCACCGACCCGTGCACGGAGGGGTCCACCCGGCGCATCGCGACCGTGGTCAGTTCCGTACCGGAGGCGACCAGCGCCCGCTCCAGCACGTCCAGGCTGGGCGCCCCTCCCGTGCCCATGATCAGCCGGGAGGAGAAGGTCAGGTCACCGAGGACCAGGGGATCGTCGGCCATGGCTCAGCCTCCCTGCACGGCGGTGAGGACTTCGACCCGGTCGCCGTCGGCGAGGGCGGTCGTCGCCCACTGCGCGCGCGGGACGACGGTCTCGTTGACGGCGGCGGCCACCCCGCGCGGGGCGGCGGTGAGGGTCCGGACGAGGGTGTCGAGGGCGGTGCCCGGGGCGATCTCCCGGCGCTCCCCGTTGACGGAAATCATGACCGGGCCGTTCATGCGGGCTGCTCCAGCTCTTCCATCGTCTCCTCGGATGCGGTGTCCTCGCCGGGCGCCGCGTTCTCCCCCGGCGCGCCGAAGCGCCGCGGCGTGAACGGGCGGGCCTCCTCGGGAAGCTCACCGGTGACCAGGGCGTGCGCCAGTACGTCCCCGGTGACCGGGGTGAGCAGCACGCCGTTGCGGTGGTGCCCGGTGGCCAGCAGCAGCCCGGCCAGCCCGGACGGGCCGAGCAGCGGCGCGTTGTCGGGGGAGCCGGGGCGCAGCCCGGCCCGGGTCTCGGTGAGCGGCAGCTCGGTGATGCCGGGCACCAGCTCGTGCGCGTCGCGCAGCAGCTCGTACACGCCCCCGGCCGTGACGGTCGTGTCCCAGCCCAGCTCCTCGCTGGTGGCACCGACGACCAGTTCGCCGTTCTCCCGGGGCACCAGGTACACCTGGCCGCCCCGCACCACGGCCCGCACGGTCCGGCTCAGGAACGGCGCGTAGCGGCGCGGCACGGTCAGCCGCAGCACCTGTCCCTTCACCGGCCGCACCGGAGGCAGCAGCTCGTCCGGCACGCCCGCGAGGCGTCCGCTCAGGCTGCCGGCCGCGAGCACCACCCGGTCCGCGCGCAGCGCGGTGCCGTCCGCCGTGGTGACCCCGGCGGCCCGCTCCCGCACCACGTCCAGCCGCTGCGCCCACGCGCGGTGGAACACCACACCGGCCCGCTCGCACGCGTCCACCAGGGCCGCCGCCAGCCGGCGCGGGTCGATCTGGTGGTCGCCGTCGACCCGCAGCCCGCCCCGCACCCCGGGCGCCAGCATCGGTTCCAGGCGCCGGCACTCCCGCCCCGACAGCCACTCCGAGTCGAGGCCCGAGCGCTGCTGGAGCGCGTGCAGTTCGCGCAGGTGGGCACGGTCGTCGGCGTCCAGGGCGACGGCGAGGGTGCCGCAGCGGCGGTAGCCGAGGTCACGGCCGGTCAGTTCGGTCAGCTCGGCCGCGAAGGCCGGGTAGCGGCGGGCCGATTCCAGGTTCAGGGCGAGCAGGGTCTCCTCGCCGTAGTGCAGTTCGGTGACCGCGGCCAGCATCCCGGCCGCAACCCGCGCGGCCCCGCCGCCGGGTTCGGGGTCCACGACAACCGTGGCGAGCCCGCGCTGCGCCGCGCGCCAGGCCGTGACCAGGCCGATGATCCCGCCCCCGATGACGAGGACGTCGGACGTACGTGACGACATGGGCGTCCAGCCCCTCCCTTCGCCGGCATGACCCGGATCAGGTTCGTACGGTCGGAGGCCGCCAGCCTCCCTCTCAGCCCGGTGCGTCCGGGCTCCCGCGAGTGCTTGTACGGTGGCAACCCTAGCCCGCCGCCCTCCTCACCCGTAAGGGAGCCCCGTTCCATGGCCCGATCGCTCGACGGACTGATCCTCGCCCCCGTGGCGGACCAAGCCCCAGGTCAGGTGGGTACCCGCACGCGGTTCGCGTACCACGAGAAGGACGGCGAGATCTGGGCCGAGTACGCGGGCGGCGATATCGTGCGCGGCCATCTGGTCGGCACCCGCGAGGGCGACCGGCTGGACTTCCGGTACGTGCAGCTCAAGACCGACGGGACGACCTCCTCGGGGCACTGCGTGTCCACGGTCGCCGAGCTGCCCGACGGGCGGGTACGCCTGGACGAGACCTGGGAGTGGGAGTCCCGGGCCGGCTCCGGCACGAGCGTGGTCGAGCAGGTCACCGAGCACGCCCCCTGACTGACGGATCGTCAATTGTCTATGGTGATCGGGTGAGCGAGCAGACAGCGCAAGAGGGCACGGCACCGGAGCGGCGCGTGGTCGTCGTCGGCGCGGGCATGGCCGGGGTGCAGACCGCGGTCGCCCTGCGGGAGCAGGGCTTCCGGGGCGACGTGACCATCATCGGCGCCGAACCGCACCAGCCGTACGACCGGCCGCCGCTGTCGAAGGCGGTCCTGCTCGGCAAGGCCGAGGGCTCCGCCTTCGAGGTCGACTTCGAGTCCCTCGGGGTCGAGCTGCGGCTCGGCTGCGAGGTGTACGGCGCGCGCCCCGCCGAACACGAGCTGGACACCGAGACGGGGCCCGTGCCGTACGACGTCCTGGTCGTCGCCACCGGTGCCGAACCGGTCCGGCTGCCCGGCACCGAGGGCGTGCCCGGCGTGCACCTGCTGCGCACCCTGGACGACGCCGAACGGCTGCGCCCCGTGCTCGCCCGGCAGCACGACATCGTCGTCGTGGGCGCCGGCTGGATCGGCGCCGAGTTCGCGACCGCCGCCCGGGAGGCCGGCTGCGCGGTGACCGTCGTGGAGGCGGCCGGCCATCCGCTCGCCGGCGCCCTGCCCGCCGAGGTCGCCGCACCCATGGCCGCCTGGTACGCCGAGGCGGGCGTGGAGCTGCGCACCCACGCGCGCGTGGAGCGCGTCGAACCCGGCGAGGTGGTGCTCGCCGACGGCACCCGGCTGCCCGCGGGCGCCGTCGTCGTCGGCATCGGCGCCCGCCCCGCCACCGGCTGGCTGGCCGGCTCCGGCATCGAGCTGGGGGCGCACGGCGAGGTCCTCACCGACGACCGCCTGTGCACCTCCGCGCCCGACGTGTACGCCGTCGGCGACTGCGCCTCCTTCCCGTCGGCGCGCTACGGCGAGCGGCTCCTCGTCCACCACTGGGACAACGCCCTCCAGGGGCCGCGCACGGTCGCCGCGAACATCCTCGGCGAGACCCCCGCGGTCTACGACCCGGTGCCGTACTTCTGGTCCGAGCAGTTCGGCCGGTTCGTCCAGTACGCCGGCCATCACACCGCGGCGGACCGCCTGCTCTGGCGCGGCGACCCGGCAGGGCCGTCCTGGACGGTCTGCTGGCTCCGCGAGAACCGCCTGGTGGCCCTCCTGGCCGTCGGCCGCCCCCGCGACCTGGCCCAGGGCCGCCGCCTCATCGAGGCCGGCCGGCAGATGGATCCGCAAGCCCTGACCGACCCGGCGCGGCCGCTGAAGAACGCCACGGCGTAGCACATCCTCCCGCCGGGACCTGCACGGCCCGGCACATCCTCCCACCTGGACCTGCCTGGCTTCCGACTGTCGGTGGGGGATGGCAGGCTAGGAAGCGTGACCGAGATTGACGCAAAGATCGATGCTCTCGTCCCCGCCTGGCTCACCCTGCCCGACATCGCCGACATGCTCGGTGTCGAGGTGACGCGTGTCCGGCAGCTGGTCAAGGAGGGCCAGCTCATCGCCGTACGCCGTGGTGAGAACAGGGCGCTGCACGTCCCCGCCGCCTTCATCGACGGGGACAAGGTCGTCAAGGGCCTGTCCGGGACCCTGACGCTCCTGCGGGACGACGGCTTCACGGTCGAAGAGATGATCGAGTGGCTCTTCACCCCCGACCCGACCCTGCCCGGCACCCCCGCGCAGGCCCTGAGCGAGAATCGCGGCACGGAGGTGAAGCGCCGCGCCCAGGCGCTCGCCGTCTGAGCCGAACCGCAACAGGCAGGTGGCGTGCGGGCCGGACGCCCGTGCGCCACCGCGCACCGCACGCCACCGCCAGGGACACCGACCACGGGGGGACCCACGCATGTCCGACACCGCCCGCGCCGCGCTCGCCGACGCCCGCCTGTACCTCTGCACGGACGCCCGCAAGCGCCAGGGCGACCTTCCCGGGTTCCTGGACGCGGTCCTGGCCGGCGGTGTCGACATCGTGCAGCTGCGGGACAAGGGCATGGAGGCCGCCGAGGAGCTGGAGCACCTGGAGGTCTTCGCCGACGCGTGCGCCCGGCACGGCAAGCTGCTCGCGGTCAACGACCGGGCCGACGTCGCCCACGCCGCCCGCGCCGACGTGCTCCACCTCGGCCAGGGCGACCTTCCGGTGCCCGCGGCCCGGGCGATCCTCGGCGACCGGGTGCTGATCGGCCGGTCCACGCACGCCGAGGCGGAGGCCGCCGCTGCCGCCGTCCAGGAGGGCGTGGACTACTTCTGCACCGGCCCCTGCTGGCCCACCCCCACCAAGCCCGGCCGCCACGCCCCCGGCCTCGGCCTCGTCCGCTACGCGGCGGCCCTCGGCACCGACCGCCCGTGGTTCGCCATCGGCGGCATCGACCTCGGCAACCTGGACCAGGTGCTGGACGCGGGTGCCCGCCGGGTGGTCGTGGTCCGCGCGATCACCGAGGCGGACGACCCGGGCGCGGCGGCGGCGGAGTTCGCGAAGCGGCTCCGCGACGCTCACTAGAGCCTTTCTGTCCACGTGCTGGACAGGAGAGCGGCAAATCGGGCAAATTCCCGGCATCCGGTTGGGGGACCGCCCACCCCTGGCTAACCTGCCGGTATGGCCCTCGGAACTGCATCCACCAGGACTGATCGCGCACGCACCGTGCGCGACATCCTCGCCACCGGCAAGACGACGTACTCGTTCGAGTTCTCGGCGCCGAAGACCCCGAAGGGCGAGCGGAACCTGTGGAGCGCGCTCCGGCGGGTCGAGGCGGTCGCCCCCGACTTCGTCTCCGTGACCTACGGCGCCGGCGGTTCCACCCGCGCGGGCACGGTCAAGGAGACCCAGCAGATCGTCGCGGACACCACCCTGACCCCGGTCGCCCACCTCACCGCGGTCGACCACTCCATCGCCGAACTGCGCAACATCATCGGCCAGTACGCGGACGCGGGCATCCGCAACATGCTCGCCGTGCGCGGCGACCCGCCCGGCGACCCGATGGGCGAGTGGGTGCCGCACCCCCGAGGCCTGACCTACGCGGCCGAACTCGTCCGGCTCATCAAGGAATCCGGCGACTTCTGCGTGGGCGTCGCCGCGTTCCCGGAGATGCACCCGCGCTCCTCGGACTGGGACACCGACGTCGCCCACTTCGTGGACAAGTGCCGTGCGGGCGCCGACTACGCCATCACACAGATGTTCTTCCAGCCGGAGTCGTATCTGCGCCTGCGCGACCGCGTGGCGACCGCGGGCTGCGACACCCCGGTCATCCCGGAAGTCCTGCCGGTCACCAGCGTGAAGATGCTGGAACGGTTGCCGAAGCTCAGCAACGCCCATGTCCCGGACGCCCTGAAAGAGCGGATCCTCACAGCGAAGTACGATCCGGCGGCGGTACGCTCCATCGGTATCGAGTTCGCCACGGAGTTCTGCGCGCGGCTGCTGGCCGAGGGAGTGCCCGGACTGCACTTCATCACGCTCAACAACTCCACGGCGACCCTGGAAATCTACGAGAACCTGGGCCTGCACCACCCCCCGCAGGCCTAGACCGGCCGCACCGCGATACGACACACTGCGTAGCGGTCACTGGGAGAGGGGCGTACATGGGCTGGACGGTCCTCTACATCGCGTTCGGCGGCGTCGCGCTGTGGTTGCTGGGCGAGGTGCTGCTGCAGTACAAGGCGCGGCTGCGCTGGCGCCTCCTCGCCTTCGGCGGCTTCCTCGGCGTCGTGGTGGGCGTGCTGATGCCGTCCGTCGTCGTGATCGGGCTGGGCGCGATCGCCTTCGCGGTCGGCCAGACCTACGTCACGCTGTCGTTCCGCCGCGGCTTCGCCTCCGGCTGGGCGGTCAAGCGGCCCGGCCCCGAGGCGGCGGGCGGCAGCAAGCGGCGCCGCGGCCGGGCGGACCGGCACGAGCCGCAGCCGCAGGGCCCCGACGCCGAGTTCGGCCAGGACGCCGACGACCGCGACCCCGAGCACGCCGGCGGCCCCGGCTCCTACGGCCACGGCGAGACGCACGGCGGCTACGACGACGACTACGACCGCGACGACGTCTTCACCCCGGTCGCCGCCCGAGCGGCCGATCCCACCGCCGCCGAGACCACCGCCGTCTACGAGCCGCAGCCCCTCCCCGACGACACCGGCAACTACGGCGTCTACGGCGACCCCGCCCACGCGCACACGGCCCAGCAGGGCGACCAGCAGAGCTACGCCTACGACTACTCCGGCTACGGCCAGCAGGGGTACGGCTACGACAGCGCCGCCCAGCAGGGCTATGCCAACTACTCCGACCCGTACATCGGCAGCCAGTCCTACGGCTCCTACGACCAGGGGTACGGCCAGCAGTACGGGCAGCAGCAGGGCTACGCGCAGGACCCGTACGCCACGGGCGGTTACGGCGAGACCCCGGCCGGCGGGGTGTGGGTGCCGCAGCAGCGCACCGACGAGAACTACGGCGGCGAACTCCCGCAGGAACAGCCGTACCCGCACCAGCAGGGCGGACAGCAGCCGCAGCCCGGCGCCGGGTACGACGAGCAGTACCGCTTCTGAGGGACCGGACCCCGGCTCACGGCCCGTCCCCGCGGGGCCGCCCGCCGTTCACCGCGCCCGTTCACCGCGCCCGTTCACTGGGAGCCGCGGAACTCCGGGCCCTCCACGATCAGTCCGGCCACCAGCGCGCCCGACATGCCGGCGTGCGGGAGGCCGCCGCCCGGGTGGGACCAGCCGCCGACGGCGAACAGACCCGGCAGCGCCGTGGAGTTGGCCGGATGCAGCACCCCTTCCGGCGCGGCCAGCGCGGGCGGCGGCACGGCACCGCCCGCGGCTCCCGTCTCCCGCTCGGTGTCCAGCGGTGTGCGGACCTCGCGCCACAGCACCCGCTCGCGCAGCCCCGGCACGGCCCGCTCGGCGGCGGCGGCCATCCGGTCCGCGAAGGCGCCGGCGGCACCGGGCGCCGCCCAGTCGTACTCCGCCGCCGACGGCACCGTCGCCGTCAGCACCACGCTCTCGTGCTCCCCGTCGGGGCGCAGGGACGGGTCGTCCGGCCGGTCGACGACGGTCGTCGGCAGGTCGGGCAGCACCCCGTGCCGGAACAGATCCAGATCACCCTCGCCGTCGGCCGCGTGCACCACCGTGCGGTGCACCGCGCCGGGCTCCCGTGCCCCGCGCAGCGCCAGGCACACGACCATCCGGCCCGGGTACCGGTCCTCCGGTTCCGGCTCGACGGCCCCGGCCCCGTACACCTGGCGGCCCGTCAGGCCGCGCAGTCTCCAGGGGCCCTGGCCGACCACGAAGTCCGCCTCGGCCACCGTGCCCCCGGCCAGCTCCACCCCGGCCGCGCGGCCGTCCTTCTCCAGGATCCGGGTGACCTCGGCGCCGAACACGAACTCCACCCGCCGTTTCCGGCACCGGTCGTACACCGCGCGCGCCAGCTCGCGGATGCCGCCGCGCACGTACCAGGTGCCGAAGGCGTGCTCCATGTAGGGCAGCACGGCCGCGCTCGCTGGGGCGGTGCCCGGGTCGACGCCGTACGCGAGCGCGTACCCGTCCAGCAGCTGCGCCAGCCGCGGGTCGCGCAGTTCCCGTCCGCCGATCTCGGACAGCCTGGCCACGCGGCGCCTGCCCAGCAGCCGCTTGTAGGTGGTGCCCGGATACGGCTCCTTGTCGGCCAGCACCTGCCAGTTGGGCCACAGCGGCTCCTCCAGCAGCGGCCGGCGGGTGCGGTCCCAGGCCTCCCGGGCCCGCACCAGGAAGTCGCCCCAGCGCTCGCCCGCCCCCGCGCCCAGTGCCTCGTCCAGTGCCGCGACGACGCCCGCGCGCGAGGCGTTGGGCAGGGACACCTGGGTGCCGTCCGCGAAGACGTGCCGCGAGGACGGGTCGACCTGGACCAGCTCGACGCACTCCTCCAGCGGTTCCTTGCCGGTCTTGATGAACAGGTCGCGGTACACGGCGGGCAGCGTCAGCAGTCCCGGGCCCGTGTCGAAGCGGAACCCGTCCCGCTCGAACCGGCGCACCGCACCGCCGTACGTCTCCGTCCGCTCGTACACCGTCACCCGGTGGCCCGCGACGGCCAGCCGGGCGGCAGCCGCCATCGCGCCCGTCCCGGCGCCGATCACCGCAATCCGTGCCATGCCCGTGACTTTATCGACCGCCACCGACAGCCCGGCCGCGGGGCGCTCCGGCGCAGGTCAGGGGGCCCGTGAGGCGAGCCGCCGCTCCTCCCGGCGCTGGGCCCGGCGGCGCAGGAAGCGGCGGATGCGGGAGACGAGGAACAGCAGGGTCAGCAGCCCGCCGGCCAGCAGGACGGCCGCGATGACCGCCGCCGCCTCCGGGTGGAACACCGCGAGCGTGACGATGCCGCCGACCCCGAGATCCTCGGCGAGGCTCAGCGCGATGTTGCTGAACGGCTCGGGCGAGGTGTTGACCGCCATCCGCGTCCCGGCCTTCACGGCATGGCTGGCCAGCGCCGTCGAACCGCCGATCAGGCCGGCCGCCACGTCGGAGAGGGAGCCGCTCTGCCCGGCGAGCAGCGCCCCGACCCAGGCACCGGCGAGCGGCCGGACCACCGTGTGCACGGAGTCCCACAGCGAGTCGACGTAGGGGATCTTGTCGGCGACGGCCTCGCACAGGAACAGCACACCCGCCGCGATCAGCACCTCGGGGCGCTGCAGCGTCTGCGGGACGTCGTCGGCGACCCCGGTCGCGCCGAGGACACCGAGCAGCAGCACCGCCGCGTAGGCGTTGACGCCGCTGGCCCAGCCGCTCGTGAAGACCAGAGGGAGTACGGACACGGACGCGATCGTAGCCAGGCGGGCGGACCACAGGCGTGGGCACGCGCGCGGACGGCTGAGTACGCGTACTCAGACGGCCAGATGAGTACGCGTGCGGATGGGCCGGGGCCCGCGCGGACGGGAGAGTGGAGGCACGGCAGAGGGGCGCGGCACGGCACCGCCGACACGGGGCGGCGGAGCGGCGCCCGCCCCCTGGCCGCTCCTTCCGCCGATCCGTCGGCGGAAGCGAGACACGGGGGCCTCGGGGGAAGACCACCACGGGGGTCCGCCACGGGGGAAGCCCGTACGGGGAGTACGGGAGGGAAGTACGGGGGAGCGACGGGGGAAGCCACCGGGAGGAACGGGGGAGAACGGGGGAATCCCGGTGGCGGCACGGGGAAGGGGAAGGCGCCGGTCCACAGCGGACCGGCGCCTTCCGCGTACGTCTCCCCGCCCGGGTGCGCCTCGCGGGCCGGATGCGTCTCCCGGGCCCGGTGCCTCTCGCGGGCCCGGGCGCACCGTGCTCAGACCTTGCCGCTGACCCGCCCCTGGAGCAGCCGGGACAGGGCCGCGTGCACGTCGTCCAGGGAGCGCTCGGGCTGGAACGACTTCCAGTCCAGCGCGGCCACCAGGACCATGCCCACCAGCGCCGCCGCCGTCAGCTGGACGTCGATCTCGTCGCTGAACTCGCCGGCCGCGACGCCCTCGCGCAGCACCCCTTCCACCACCGCGACCGCCTCCTGCCGCACCACCATCAGGGTGGACTGCCAGGCCCGGTTGGTGCGCCACAGCTCCGCGACGTACAGCTGGGTGAAGGCCGGGTAGCGGTCGATGAAGACCAGGCCCGCGCGGATCATCGCGTCCAGCGCGTCCACCTTGCCGCGGCCCTCGCGTGCCGCCTGCTCGGCCGCCTCCTTCAGGGAGGAGGTGAGCAGGCCGACGCCGTGCCTGAGCAGCTCCTCGAAGAGAACGGACTTGCTCGCGAAGTTGTAGTAGACCGTGCCCTTCGCGACCCCGGCCCGCTCGGCGATCTCGTCCACCGTGGTCGCGGAGAAACCCTGCTCCGCGATGAGCGTGACGGCCGCCTCGTAGAGCTTCTGCCGGGTGGCCTCGCGGCGCGTGCTGCCGCCGGCCTTGGCGCTGCTGCTTTCCATGGCCCCGATTCTCACAGGTACGCGCGCGTGCGGGCGCTCGGCCTGGATCACAGGCTCAGCTCCGGGTGCAGCCGGGCCGGCGTCCACACCTGGCGGCGGCGGGCCGCGAGGGCGGTCAGCGCGAGGGCGCCGGCGGTGAACGCGGTGAGCACACCGCACGCCAGCCACACCGGGCCGAGCCCGCCGCCCGTGATCAGCCGGCGCAGGGCCTCCACGATGTAGCTCATGGGCAGGAACGGGTGGATCGCGTTGAAGAAGCCCGGGCTGGTCTGGACCGGGTAGGTGCCTCCCGCCGAGGTCAGCTGGAGCATCAGCAGCGCGAGCACCAGGATCCGGCCGGCCGCGCCGAAGCGGGCGTTCAGCCACTGCACGATCGCCGCGAAGCAGGCCGTGACCAGGAACAGGAAGCCGATCGTGCCGGCCGCCCGCAGCATCTGCAGGCCGACCGCCCAGTGCAGGACGGCCATCAGGGCGGCCACCTGGAGCACGCCCACCGCGACCACCGGCAGCCAGCCCGCGCACGCGATCCGCCAGGCGGAGGCGCCGGCCGCGAGGGCGCGCCGGTTCAGCGGCGGGATCAGCATGTAGGCCACCATCGCGCCGACCCACAGCGACAGCGGGATGAAGTAGGGGGCGAACCCGGTGCCGTAGTTCGGCGCCTGGTGCAGGTCGTGGGAGGCCAGCCGGACCGGGTCGGCCATCACGCCGGTGCGCCGGTCGCGGTCCCGCTTGTCGTAGTCCGGGATCTTCCTCGCGCCCGAGTGCAGCCCGCCGGCGAGCTTCCCGGAGCCGTCGGACAGCTTGTACAGGCCGCCGTTGAGGGTCTCGGCGCCCGACTTCGCGGTGCCGATGCCCTTGTCCAGGGCGACCGCGCCGGTGTGGGCGGTGCCCAGGCCGGTGTGCAGCTTCTCGGCACCGGCGGCGACCTGGTGCGCCCCGGTGTTCAGCTTGTCGATCTTCTTGACGGCGTCCTCGACGTCCTCGGACAGGTGCGGTGCGCGCCGGGCGAGGGCGTCGGCCTGCTTCTGGAGCGTGCCCAGGTTGTCCCGCATCGTCTTCAGGTCGCCGTCCTGGTCCGCGATCAGCGTGTTGAGGTCGTCGGCGACGGTGGCCACCTCGGCGGCGGCCGTCCTGGCCCGCTTCAGTTCGGGGCAGGCCGGGTCGGGGACCGGCGCGCTCTCGCAGCGCTCCTTGTACACCTCGTCCAGGACGGCGGAGGAGGCGTGCGCGGTCCTGGCGGCGCCCGGCGCGAGCTTCACCAGCACGTCCAGGTTGTCCTTGACCGCCTTGGCCGAGTCGGAGACCAGCCGGGCGGTGTCCCCGATGGTCTTCTCGTTCTTCTTCAGGAACGGGCCCGCCTCGGCGTAGACGCCGTCGACCTTGTCGGCCAGCGCCTGGGTGCCGTCGGCGACCTGCCGCGAGCCCTCCTGGAGGTCGCCCGAGCCGGTGTCGAGCTTCTTCAGGCCCTTGGCCAGCTTGCCGCTGCCGCCCTTGGCGTCCTTCAGCCCGTCAGCGAGGTCCTTGGACCCCTTCTCCGCCTTCCCGATCCCGCTGTTCAGCTTGTCGGCGCCCCGGGCGGCCGTGACGGTCCTGTCGTGGATGTCGGAGAAGGACACGAAGATCTTGTCCAGGAAGCCCCGGGAGGCCTTGCTGGAGGCGGCCGAGCGCACCTCGTTGAAGACGGTGCGGGAGATCTGGCCGACGATGTAGTTGTTCGCGTCGTTGGTGCGCACCCGGAGGGCGCCGGTCTCCGGGGAGTCGCCCGAACTGGAGGCGATCCGGCGGCTGAAGTCGGCCGGCATGGTCAGCGACAGGTAGTAGGTGCCGTCCTCGACGCCCGCGCGGGCCTGCTCGTCGCTCACCTCGTGCCACTCGAAGGTCCGGCTGTCGCGCAGTCCGTCGACGATGTCGTCGCCGGCGGTGATCTTCTTGCCGCCCGCCGTGGCGCCCTTGTCGTCGTTCACCAGGGCCACCGGGATGCGGTCCAGGCGGCCGTACGGGTCCCAGAACGACCACAGGTACAGGGCGCCGTAGAGCAGGGGCAGCACGAGCAGCGCGACGAGGGCGGCCCGCGGCAGCTTCCCGCGTCCGAAGCGCCTCAGCTCAAGCGCGGCCAGCCTCGGTGAGCGCATCACCGGTGTCCTCCTTCGTGGGCCCGGGGTTCTTCGGTCCGGTCTGTTCCGGTTCGGCGCGCTCCGGTTCGGTCTGCTCCGGCCCGGTCCTCCGCGGGCCGGCCGTCCGCGGCTCGGTCGACACGGTGACGCAGTCCGCGGGAGCGGTGCGGCACACGGCCACGACCGTCGTGCCCGCGCGCGCGAGCGACCGCAACTGCTCCCAGAGCGCGGTGCGTTCGGCGTCCGAGAGCTTCGTGTCGACGTCGTCCACCCCGAGCAGCAGGGGCCGGCCGAGCAGGGCCAGCGCGAGGGACAACCGCAGCTCCTGCGGCCGTTCCAGATCGCGTACGGCCGTCCGGGAGCCCTTCGGCAGCGTCTCCAGGTCCAGTCCGGCGGCGGCCAGGGCCGCGTCGACCCGCAGCCGCGCCTCGTGCGCGCGCTGGACGCGGGGACGCAGCAGCTGGCGCAGGGAGTCGCCGAACCGGCGCTGCAGCAGGGCCCGTTCGCGCAGGTGCTCCCCGACGGTGAGGGCCGGCTCCAGGTCGGTCACGCCGGCCACGTTCGCCACCGCGCTGACCCGGCGAAGGGCCGCCATCTGGCGGGGAAGTTTGAACCCGGCGACGGCGGCCACTCCTTCGGTGGGCTTCATCCGTCCCGTGAGCGCGAGCAGCAGACACGTGCGGCCGGAGCCGGACGGTCCCTCGATCGCGATCAGCGAGCCGGGTTCCGCGTCCAGGGCGACGCCGCGGAAGGCCCACCCCCGCGGTCCCTTGAGCCCGAGCGCCTCGGCCCTGACGTCGGCGCCGGCGGTTCCGTCCGCGCCGACCGTTCCGTATGCGTCGTCCACAAGCCCCCCTGCCGACTTAGGCAAAATTAAACTGACTGGTCAGTGCAAAAATACGCCCGAACCTACGATCGAGGCAAAGGCCCAGGTCAGAACGGATTGTCAGTGGCATACCGCACGATGGGCACATACGGCATGCGTGCCGTCACCCAGACGACAGGAGGTTCGTCATGGCCCACTCGTCCGCAGCCGCCGCCCGCCGGCGCCGCGCCACCGGCCCTGCCCCCTCACTGACCGGCCCGGCGAGCGACGTGCACCCCGTGCTCCGCCGAGCCACGGCCCCGCCCGCCGCCCTCGACCTGCTCGCCCAGGCCCGTGCCGGACTGGAGGAGGCCGCCGTCCTGGAGACACCGAACGAGCGCTACGCGACGGCCCACCTCGCCGCCCTGCGCACCGCCGCCGCCGTGCTCGCCGCCCGGGGCCGGCCCGAGACCACCCCGCGCCGGCGGGCCCGGATCCGCAGCGCCTGGGAGGTGCTGCCCGAGATCGCCCCGGAGCTGACCGAATGGAGCGCGCTGTTCGCCTCCGGCGCCGCCCGCCGCGCCCGCGCCGAGGCGGGCATCCAGGGAGCGGCCGGGCAGCGGGACGCCGACGACCTGATACGCGACGTGGAGATGTTCCTCCGCATCGTGGAGCGGATGCTGGTCGTCCAGCCGGTCCTGCCCCAGCCCCGCCAGGACACCGCCGGCGACACCGGAGCGGCCGGCGGCGGCCCCGGCGGGGACGGGCCGGGGAGGGGAGGCGCTCCGGGAGGCGGCCTGCCGGACGCGGGCTGACCACGGCCCGCCCGCCGAGGAGGCGCACGCGGCCCCGCGCCGTCGCGGTGACCAGGCGCGGCGTGGAGGCAATAGGGTGGACTTCGCCTGAAGTCCCGCCCCGCCGAGGAGTCAACTGCCGTGTCGGACTCGATGCGCCCGCCCGTCTCCCACCACCACCCCCAGACGACGTCGCTGCGCTCCGACCCCTCCCGTCCTCGCGCCTCCCTGCGTACGGCCGTGGTCTGGGAGATCCTTCAGGACGCCCTCGACCGCCGGGTCAAGGCCACGGGCCGGGACGCGCTGGACGTCCTCGACGCCGGGGGCGGCAGCGGCAGGTTCGCCGTGCCCCTCGCCCGCCTCGGCCACCGCGTCACCGTGGTCGACCCCAGCCCCAACGCCCTGTTCGCGCTGGAGCGCCGGGCCGCCGAGGCCGGCGTCGCCGACCGGGTCAGAGGCGTCCAGGGCGACGCGCACGGACTGTTCGACGTGGTCGAGCGCGGCGGCTACGACGCCGTCCTGTGCCACGGCGTCCTGGAGTACGTGGACGACCCGGCCGAAGGCATCCGCAACGCGGTCGCCGCGCTGCGCCCCGACGGCGTCCTCAGCCTGCTCGCGGCCGGGCTCGGCGGTGCCGTGCTCGCCCGCGCCCTGGCCGGCCACTTCACCGAGGCCCGCCAGGCGCTCAAGGACCCCGACGGCCGCTGGGGCCCCGGCGACCCGATGCCCCGCCGCTTCACCGCCGAGCAGCTCACCGCGCTGGTCGAGGGCGCGGGCCTGCGGGTCGGCGCGGTGCACGGCGTGCGCGTCTTCGCCGACCTGGTGCCCGGGGTCCTCGTGGACACCGAACCGGGAGCCCTCGACGCGCTGGTGCAGCTGGAGGCCGCGGCGGCCGAGCTGCCCGCGTTCCACTCCGTCGCCACCCAGCTCCACGTGCTCGGCGAGACCACGGGTGCGCGGGAGGTCTGAGATCACTTTCGGCACGTGAGCGCATCACGGGGAACCGGGCGCACTGCCGGGCCGAGCCGCTGATCAGCGCCTCGGCCGCAGATGGAGTACGCCACAAGCCCCCCGATCGAGGGGTTTGCGCCGTATGATCGAGGTACACCGTCCGGCATGACGGGTCGGCCGCCGGGGAATGGAAGCCTCAGCGAGTCGGATGGCCATGACGGGCTCCGGTTGGCCAATTGGCGTAGAGGGGCGGGTTTCACGGGGGCGATTCCCTGCCTATCCTGAAGGGACCCCCCGGGTCGCCCCCGGCGACTGCACGATGAGGAGGACTCCGTGCCGCTCTCTGAGCACGAGCAGCGAATGCTTGAGCAGATGGAGCGAGCGCTGTACGCCGAAGACCCCAAGTTCGCGTCGGCGCTTGAGGGAAACGGGCTGCGGACGTACACCCGGCGGCGGGTCTACCAGGCGGTCGCAGGCTTCCTCGCGGGTATCGCGCTCCTCATGGCCGGAATGGTCGCGCAGCTGATCTGGGTCAGCGTGGTGGGTTTCCTCGTCATGCTGGGTTGTGCCGTGCTCGCCGTCACCGGCTGGCGCAAGGCACCGAAGCCGGGTGAGCAGCCTCCGGGCACCCCGCGCCGTCAGGTGCGGCCGAAGCGCTCCGTGATGGACCGGATCGAGCAGCGCTGGCAGCGCCGCCGGGACGAACAGGGTCACTGACCGCTTGGCGCCTCCCCGGCGCCGGACGAACAGACAGACGTGAGGGGCGGCCACCAGCCGGTGGCCGCCCCTCACGCGTGCTCCGGCCTTGACCCTGCGCTCTGGTCACCCCTCACGGTGCGTTCGGCCGCGACGCCGCGAGGGGTGCGCGTACTCCGGCTGCCGTGAGGGGTGCGCGTACTCCGTGCGCCGCGAGGCAGGCGCGCACTCCGGGCGCCGCGAGGCAGGCGCGCACTCCCGCTGCCGTGAGGGGTGCGCGGCCCCCCGCTGCCGAGCCGCCGTCGGAC